>JANTGL010000006.1 GCA_024762915.1 Bacteroidales bacterium
GTCGGAAAAACATCGTTTAAATACCTCGAACCCGGTATTGCCGATTATGAAAAAAGAATAAAACGCTATATTGATTTTGATATTAAAATTATCAAAGATTTAAAGGTAAGCAAAAGTATGCCGGCAAATATGGTTAAAGTTAAAGAAGGCGAAAGCATTTTAAAACAAATAAAACCCGGTGATTTTTTAATTTTACTTGATGAAAAAGGAAAACAATACACATCAAGAGAATTTGCAAAATTAATTGATAATAAAATACTTACAGGCGTTAAAAGTTTGGTGTTCGTAATCGGCGGCGCATTCGGATTTTCGGAAGATGTGTATAAAAGAGCAAACGGAAAACTGTCTTTGTCAAAAATGACCTTTTCGCATCAACCGATACGCTTACTTTTTACCGAGCAACTGTATCGGGCATATACAATTATAAAAGGAGAACCCTACCATAATGATTAAAAAGTATAAATATCTTTTACCGTTAATTCTATCAGGAATTTTTTTCCTGCTATCGTTTTTTGCGTATAAATACTTTTTCGGAGAGTCTCAATATCAAATTGATACAAAAATAATAGAAAACAGAATTTCAATACTTGATGATGAATCAGACCTTATGCTTGAAACGTATAAAAATCAACTTCAAAACAAAATTGATACGCTAAAACACGGGAAAAAAGTGAATTTATTTGAAATGTTAAATGTTTCAAAACGGAAAAATTTCACGCTTCTGATCTATCAAAATGACACATTGAAATATTGGACTGATAATTCCTTTCCTGCACATTATACGTTTAAAAATATTAAGAATCAGAAGCTGATTCATGCTCAAAACGGATGGTATCGAATGAAAAAAATAAAAACCGGACCGTTCAATATTCTAGGATTGTATCGAATAAAAAATAATTTTTTTTACGAAAACAATTATTTAAAAAGTAATTTTACAATCGGATTACATATTCCGTCTTCTGTTGTTGTTTCAACTTCTCCGATTTCAATAGGTAAAAACATTAATGATTCCGAAGGAAACTATTTATTTTCATTAATTCCTTCAAATATTATAACGGATAAAAAATCAAATCATGAAATTCCTTTTCTCTTTTTCATTTTTGCGTTAATCTTTTTTATTGTATTTGCTGATAAATTAATTAAAAGGACTAATACCTACAAATATTCTTATTTAATTTCTGCCTTTATTTGGCTTGTAACTTTCATACTGTTTACCGTAATTGAAAAAATAAAATTACCGATTTGGATTTCCGAAAGCAATTTTTTTTCAAATGAAATTTATGACGGAATCTTTCCTTTTTCAAATATCGGAACTATTTTTATAAGTTCGATTTTTATTTTTTTTACGGCAAAAAACATATTTAATATTTTCCCGATTGAAGCTTTTTATGAAAGATTGTCCGGAAGAAATAAAAGCTTTGAATTTCTGATAATTGCAATTTGTTTATTCATTTTTGCCGTATTATTTAAGGAAATTTCGAATTTGTTTAAAGATTTGATTTTAAATTCTTCCCTTACGTTTAATTTTCAAAAAGCGATTAATCCTGATGTTAACGGAATTTTGTTTTTCTTGAGTATTACGATAATATATCTTTCCGTATTCTTTGTATCTGATGCATTCATACGTTTGTTAACGCGTATAACGAGTTTCAAAATCTCGACTTTATCATTTTTTATTTCATTCATAAGTATTTTTCTTTATACTTTAATTTTTTCTGATATTTCGGGATTTTTAAGCATTGCAATATATTATCTCCTTATCCTTCTTATTCTGATAATTCGATATTTTAAAGAAACGTATTCATTTTTTTCATTGCTCGGGCTTATTTTCATATTTACGATTTTTATAACCGTTTTTACGGACGCTTATAAGCTAAAAAAACAAGAACAAACCGAAAAAGGATTAATTAAATTATTGGCAAATGATACGGATCCGATTGCCGAACGTTTCTTAAGAGAAATAAATCAAAGACTCGATAACGACACTGTTTTATTGAATAAAATTACAAGTGTTTCGGAAAATCAAGATTTAGATATTTATGATTATTTGCGGCGTAAATATTTTTACGGATTTTGGGAAAAATATGACTTGGAAATCAGTATGTGCGGGAATACTGAATTTTATCGTGATGAAAATCAAGCTGAAAATTGTGAGGGATATTATAATTTAGAGATAAATAATTTCGGTGATGTAATTGAAAATACGAAATTTTGGTTGATGCATTACAATACGGGAAAAATAACATATTTCGGAATTGTTAATGTTCCGTTAAAAAGGGATAAAAGGGAAATGAGTTTATACATTACCCTCAGTGAAAAATTAACTGCAAAAGTTCTGGGTTATCCGGCACTTTTAATTGATAAAAGCACAAAAACAAAAACAGAGTTCAAAAATTATTCATATGCTAAGTACAGCAACGGTATTCTTGCGGTAAAATTCGGAAAATATGCTTATGAATTAACAGACAGAGAGTTTATAAATCGGGATAAACCGGAATATTATATTTTTTCAAATAACTATTCTCATTTAGTTTATACGGGAAGTAAAGGGAAACGTATTATTCTTTCAAAAGAAAAACCAACATTTTTTAATACGGTTATTTCATTTACATATTTATTTATGTTCTTTAATATTCTGATTCTTACACTCATTTTATTTTATGATTATCATTATATTTTAAAACGTTTCAATTTTGATTTTAAAAATAAAATCAGATTTTCAATGATTTTTATTCTGTTAATCTCTTTTGTCCTTTTTGGTGCCGGATCGATTTATTTTACGATTAATCAAAATAAAGAAACGAATACTCGAGAAATGAAAGAAAAAGTTCAATCGGTATTAACAGAATTAAAACATAAATTACAGTATGAAAAAAAATTAACACCGGACTGGCATACAGAGCAATATGATCATTTAGATGAGCTGTTGAATAAATTTTCACAAGTCTTTTTTGCTGATATTAATTTGTATGATTTGAACGGAATTTTATTGGCATCTTCGCGTTCAGAAATTTTTAACAGAGGATTAATCGGTAAAGAAATGAATCCCAAAGCTTATTTTGAATTAATTTCAGAAGGAAAAACAGAATATATTCAAACAGAGTCAATCGGAAATATGGAATATTCGGCAGTTTATATCCCTTTGCGAAATGAGAATAACAAAATCATAGCTTTTATTAATTTGCCGTATTTTTCGGATACAAATAAAGTTAAAAAAAATATTTCGGATGTTTTAATGACAATTTTAAATCTTTATTTAGTTCTGTTTCTTTTAACGGCACTTTTGAGTGTGTTAATTTCCGAACAAATTACAAAACCCTTAACTTTATTACAAAATAAATTTAAATCGGTTCAACTCGGGAAAAAGCACAAGCAAATAATTTATAATAAACAAGATGAAATAGGTGCGTTAGTAAAAGAATATAATTTAATGGTTGCAAAATTAGAGGAAAGTGCTAAGAAATTGGCTGAATCTGAGAGGGAAAGTGCTTGGAGAGAAATGGCAAAACAAATTGCCCATGAGATTAAAAATCCTTTGACACCGATGAAATTAAGCATTCAATTATTACAAAAAACATGGTATGATAAAGCAATGACTGATGAAGAATTTGAAAAACGTTTGAATAATGTAGCTCAAACCTTAATTGAACAAATCAATACACTTTCTTCTATTGCATCTGAATTTTCAGCTTTTGCAAAAATGCCCAAAGCAAGAAAAGAAGAAGTCGAAATTGTTAAAAAATTAAAAAATATCAGAGCATTATTTGAAAATGAAAATAATATTGATGTCTCTTTAAATTTAAACGAAATAGAAGAATTGTATATTATTGCGGATAAAGAACAAGTATCAAGAGTCTTTATTAATCTTGTAAAAAATGCAATTCAAGCAATTCCCGACAACAGGAAAGGTGAAATTTCCATTCAATTGGAAAAATATAAAAACAGAGCAATCATAATTATAGAAGATAACGGTGAAGGAATTTCAGAAGCACAAAAGGAACGATTGTTTGAACCAAGTTTTACGACAAAAACAACAGGAATGGGAATCGGATTGGCAATTGTAAAAAATATCATTACGGCAGCCGGAGGAAATATTCGTTTTGAATCAAGTAAAAATAAAGGTGCAAAGTTTTTTGTTGAATTCATGACTGTTTAAGCAACCTTTATGGAAAATTTTTGGTCGTTATAAAAAAATATATTATTATTAGCAGTTATAATAAAATTTTCAGCCCATGAAAACCCGCCTCCTAAAAACAACCGTACTGTCAGTTTTTTTTATCTCATTAGTTTCAACATCTTACAGTCAAAATATAAAGGAAGTTAATTCAATTTCTGTTGAAAACAATCAATTTACTGCTGTTAATATATCCCCTGATAATAAATACGTAATCGGCGGATTTCAAGATGGAGATATTGTTACATTTGAAATAATGACAGGAAAAAAAATTTATGAAGTTAAACGGCATAATAATGATATTCATTCTCTCAGTTTTAATAAAAAAGGCAACTATTTTGTTTCTGCAGGACAAGACCGAGCAGCAGTTGTTTGGAGTATATTATCAGGAAAACAATTAAAGACATTTTACGGCGGCGATGCGGTTTGGACAGCAGAATTTACTCCCGACGGAAAAAATTTGGCTACCGGAGGAACCGATCAAGTTATCAGTGTTTGGGAATTGGTATCCGGTAAACGATATCGAACTTTTTGGGGACATAAAAACAGAGTTTATGATTTAAAAATATCACCTGACGGGAAATTTTTAATCAGTGTTTCCGGAGATCATACGATGAAAAAATGGGATATTTCCAAACAATTACGAATAAATTCCGTAAATGCACACGCTAATGACGTAACGTCGGTTGCAATAAGTTCAAATCAGAATTTTATTGTGACCGGGTCTAAAGATAATACCGTGAAAATTTGGGATTTTGATACCTTTGATAATATTGCACTGTTAAGGGGACACCAATGGTGGATAAATAAAGTTGATATCAGCCCCGACAATAAATATATTGCAAGTGCTTCCGATGATAATACCGTCATTATTTGGGATATTGAAACTCGGGAAAATATTAAAACACTGGAATTTGAATCTCCGGTTTCAGATTTGGCATTCAGCAGAGACGGAAAATATCTTGTAACTTGCGACGAGCATAAAATTCGTATTTTCAGTACCGGCTTTCCTTCAATTTCTGATTAAATTATTAAGATAAAGTTTTCTGATTAAACTTGTTTTTGTAATTTTAAGATTCTTATATTTACAGAACCTTTTTTATCTGTTTAAATAACAATAAATGTCAGAAAAATGTCAAAAATTTAAATTAAATAATTTAGTTGAAGAACAAACCGATTTTAATATACTTTCTTTTATTAAAAGTAAAGGCAAAACAGTTTTCTTATATGAGGGTTTTAATATAGGAACAATTAAGTCTGAATCGGAAAAATATCTTCAAACTGAGTTAAATCAATTAACAGAAACTCACGTTTTCGAAAACGGAATAACCCAAATTATATTTTCTCCGAAAGAAAGCTTCATCGGTAAATTGAAACTTTCGGGAAAGTATGTATTAATTTTGTATCAAGAAAAAAGTATCTTAAAATTTGATATTGTATCGTTTGATTTTCTGAAGAAAGGTTCTGAAAAATCAAAATATACACCTGCGTCCGTTTTGAAAAACTCACACCGAAAAGAAATTTCGCAATTTATTTATGACTGTATTTCAAAAGAATATTTCAAAAAGAATCTTTCCGATAAACCCGACTATGAAAATAAATTTATTGAAAAAACCTCATTAAATGAATATGTTTTAATCAGTAAACTTATTGAAAATGAGAAATTACTGTGCAAGCTCAATTTTAATACCGTAAAAAAACTCGGAAGCTCGGATAAAATAAAAAACATCAAAACAGGATGTATTGCCGTCGGTGAAAATCATTTTTTCTTAATTCTGTTGAATGAAAATGATGATTTAATTGAATGTTGTGAATTATCAAACCCGGTTTCGGTAAAGAAAAATATTTTAAATAATTCCGTTGCGGCAGGAGATTATATAATTTATCCGAAACGGTCAAATTCAAATCTTTTTTCTTATTTGTCAATCGTTCAGGAATTAAAGGGGAATAAACGGATAAGAAAATTTGCCGAAATTAATACGGATGAAAAAAATTATGCCGGTGCAGAAAATTTATATCAATTTTTAATTGACAAAGAAAATCAACCCTTGGATATTTTTTTAATGTTTTTAAACAAATATAAAAACAGTGAAACAATATTTGAAGATTTTATTTCGGTGAATGACATCTCAAAAATTTTAAATGATGTTTTAAAAATCGAAAATTCAGAAACCGTTTTAAACACTGTTTTTTCGGGTAAAAGTTTATCTTTTGATGAAAAAATACTGCTTTTACAATTGTTTGCCGACATGGCAAAAGAAACGGATGAACAACAAAAAATTCTGCCTTTTTACGAGAATTTAAGGAAAAAATTTCTGAAAAAGAATAAAGATCTGATTAATAAAACGGTATTTGATATTAAATATGCGCAATTTCTTATTCGCAGCGGATATAAACGAAAAGCAAAAAACATATTAAAAGAATTGTTAAAACATCTTCCCGATGAAACGGTTTCGGATGTGTTACCGGCCGACAATTTGGATATAACTTCCGATAAAAGCGGACAACTATTGAAAACAACTGTTTTGGATTTGCTTGCAACGGCAAAAGATAAAGAAGATGCTCAAGATGCAATTCAAAAGACGGCATTGCTGCAACCATTAAATGAAAACAGAATCGAAAAACTTGCTGCAGTCGGAAATAGCGAACTGAAAAGACAAGCCGAAGAGGCAAGAAATATTTTAACCGGGAAAGGTTTGTTCGATACGGATAATCCGGTTTGCAGAGTTGATTATTCCCAATTGGATAATTCTTTAATTAATAAATATTTACAGCATCCGGCGGTGCTTAAAAAAGGCCGATTTTATAATTTTCAAAAATGGATTTCCGAAATTAAAGCTGACGATTATTCTTCGGTCAGAAAATATTCCGAAAAAATAAGTTCGGAATCCCATAATACCTTGTTTGCCGTTTTAAAAAATACCGGAGAAGTTTTCGGATTTAAAGCTGTCGAATTTTTTATAACTAAAGGTGATAGGAATGATGAAATTATCGGATATGAAGGCAATCCGCCTTTTGTAATTATCGGTTACGATTTTTTAAATAAAAATTCTGACAGCTATATGAATTTATCCGAACTTCAATTTGCAGCGGCTTCGGAAATATCTCACATCCGGTTTAAGCATACGAAACTCACAAGTAAAGATGTTTGGCGAGGTTTGATTGAAAAAGGAACTTTTGTTGCCGATACTGCTTTAGCAGTAATTCCGGTTGCAGGATTTTTAGCTAAGACGTTGAAAAATGTCCCTAAACTTAATTTACTGACAAAAATATTTCAAGGAACGGCAAGCGGTATTGCAGGCGGAAAATCAGCTTATGATGCGGCATTGCAACTAACGGAATATTACGGTAAGAAAGGAAAAACAAAAAAAGAAAAACAAAAAAGTTTGCTTGCTGCATCACGATTAATGCAATATACTGCAGACAGAGCAGGTTTGCTTATATGCGGAAATTTGGCTTCAGCCGTAAGAGTTGTTTTATTAAGCGAAACATTTGAAAATAATCCGATTGAAGAAATTAAAAATACGTCTCTAAAAGAATTTTTACTGAAACAAAACAATGACGGAACGTTCAAATATCAAAAAACAGCCTTACGAATTGCAAATTTATTTTCTTTTTGGTTTTCGGAAGAATATGCTTTGCTTAGGAAGAAATTGGAAAAAGGGAAGTAATTATTCCGCTTTTTCAATACTCAGCCCTGAGGAAGAAACTCGGGGCAAATCATGCTCTCGCATTCCGTGACGAAGAGTAAATTTGTAAGTTCCTTTTTCGGGAAAACGGATATGTGTTTTATATAAAAATTTATTTTTGATAATATCGCCGTGTTTTTTTCCGTATGGTTTGCCGGTTTGATTAAAAATATAAAACATGACGGTATCATTTAATGCATTTCCGGAAGGCGATTCAGAACTGATGATAAGCCAAATATTATCGGTTAAATAATTGTCTTTAGCATTAAGAGTTAAGAAGATATTAAAAAAATGTTCATTATCAGTTATTTCCGTTTGGAAATTGAGTGTGTCATTTATTTGCCAAAGATTTTCGGGAATTGCAATCGATTTTTTAAAGACCGTATTATCCTTGCAAGAGTATAAAAAGAGAACGGCGAACAGACTGCCGATAGTTAGAAATGTTTTTTTAGCGGTCATTCTTTTTATTTTTTTGATTATTCGGTTTAATGTTTTTGTTATTCGGTTGTTTCCTATTGTGTCTGTAATTGTGTCTTTTCTTTTTACGTTTTTTTGCTTTATTATCAAAACGCGTAATACTATCTTGACCTGCAACATCATTATAATCAGTAATTAGTGTTGTCTCGAAAGTTTCTTCTTTTAAATTTTCAGGTTTTTTACCTTTTTTATTCATTTCAATAATCTCAAATACGCGACCGGTTGAAACCGAAGTAATAAATTCGTGATTGTCAGATTTTACCGAATACCAAATTAATTTTTTATACACATCAATTTTCATATATCTCGCCGTTCCGTCTTGTGTTTCAAGATTAATTTTAGGCGGAAAATCTGAAATAGCATCTTTATAGCTTGCTTTTTCAAAATTAAGGCAACATTTTAATTTTCCGCATTGGCCTGCAAGCTTTTGCGGATTCATAGATAATTGTTGTTCCCTTGCCGTATCCGTGGTAACCGAATTGAAATCATTCATCCATGAAGAACAGCACAGTTCTCTTCCGCAGGAACCGATTCCGCCGATTCTTCCGGCTTCTTGCCGTGCACCGATTTGTTTCATTTCAATCCGTATTTTGAATTCATCAGCCAGAATTCGTATCAGCTCACGAAAATCAACACGTTTATCGGCAATATAATAAAAAATGGCTTTTGTTCCGTCACCCTGAAATTCAACATCACCGATTTTCATTTCAAGATTAAGTTTTTTCGCAATTTGTCTGGTTCTCAGCATAACATCATCTTCTTTTGATGTAGCATGTTCCCATTTTTCAATATCAACCGTTTTAACTTTGCGGTAGACGATTTTTAAATTTTCGTCGTCTTTTATGCCTTTACGTTTCATTTGTTCACGCACAAGTTCTCCCACTAAAGAAACGGTTCCGATATCATGTCCCGGGGATGATTCAACGGCAACCATATCTCCTTCCGTAAGAATTAATTGATTGATATTCTTATAAAAAATTTTTCGGGTATTCTTAAAGCGAACTTCTACAATGTCCGGTGTATTTGATGTTTTCGGGTAGTTTCTTAAATCATTGAAAACATTTAATTTATTACAACTGTGCGGATTGCAGTATTTACCGTTTTTTACGGCTTGAGAGGCACAACCTCTTAGGGTATTATCTTCTTCTGTCTTCATTTCTACTGTTTTTTATAACAGTAAAAAAAGTATGCGTTCCTGTGATATTTTGTATTTATTTAATAACCGGTGTTTCGATAGTATATTTTTAAAATATTAAATAAATTATATTGTTTTAATCGTTTGAATTTTTGGAACAACCAACTTTTTACTGTGGTTTAATTTTTAATAATCGTGCCGTTTTTAAAGCAAGATCCAAAAAAATAAGTTTATTGTAACCGTTTCTTTCTATGTGATTATAGGCTTCGTTAAACTCATTCGTTAATTGAAATATATTGTTTTTATGTATAAATTTATTAAATTTTATCGAGAAATCTTTCTCATTATCGGTCAAAAATAGAACTTTATTTTGATTTTCGGGACTGATATTTAAGATAAAATTTTCGCGGAGTAATTTTAAAGCATATTGTAAGAAGTTTTTTTGTGTTTCTCGACCCGATTTTGCCATTTTTTCAGCCCATTCGATAAGCTCGCTGACTCGTAAGCCGTATGCATTTCTCATAAATTGAGCAAACATGCCGAAATTCTCTCGGTCCGATGAGTTTTCATTATTAAGAATCAGTTCTTCTGCTTTGAGATAATTTCCGTCCGAAGTTCTGACGATCTCTTTAATTTTTGAATCTTCAATTTCATATTTCTCTTTAATGCTTTCATACATTATTTGCTCATTAATTTTCGGTATTTTAATTAATTGCGTTCGTGAAAGTATGGTTTTAATAATTTTTTCAGAATCTTCCGTCACTAAAATCAGAATTGTTTTCGGCGGCGGTTCTTCAATCATTTTTAATAATTTATTCGATGCGGAGATATTCATTTTCTCCGGCATCCAAATAATCATAATTTTATATTCCGACTCGTAGGATTTAAGATTCAGTTTTTTAATTATTTCTTCACTTTCTTGTGCAAAAATTCCGGCTTGCTGGTTTTCCGTTCCCATTTTTTTCAGCCATTTTTCAAATCCGTGATAAACTGAATTTGAAAGAAATTCTCGCCAGTCCTTTATGTATGTATCACTAATCGGTTTTTCCGAAGCTTTTTTCTTTATTACGGGAAAGACAAAATGCAAATCCGGGTGAATTAATTTTTGATATTTTAAGCAAGAAGAACAAGTCCCGCAGGAATCATTTTCCGATTTGTTTTCACAAGACAGAAATTGGGCAAATGCAATTGCCAATGATAACTTTCCGTTACCTTCGGGACCGGAAAACAGGATGGCATGGCTTACACGGGTTTGCTTTACGGCACCGATTAATTTTTGTTTAATTGCGTTATGTCCGGCTATATCTTTAAAAAACATTTACCTTTGTTTTTGATTTCAAAAGTAAGTATTTTAAGGTTTATCAGAAAAAGATAATATGGAAATAACAAAAGATATTCTTCAATACATTGTTAATCATAGTGATAAGGAAGATGAGATTTTAACGGATTTATCCAGAAGAACAAATTTAACAAGCATTCATCCAAGGATGTTATCCGGACATTTGCAAGGTAAATTTTTAGAATTTATAAGTAAAATGATTAAACCGGAAAGAATATTGGAAATCGGAACTTTTACGGGTTATTCTGCAATTTGTTTGGCAAAAGGACTTTCTGAAAACGGTTTACTTTTCACAATCGAAATAAACGATGAACGAAAAAAAATTATAAAAGAATTTACAGATAAAGCTGAATTCTCAGATAAGGTTAAATTATTAATAGGCGATGCTGTTAAACAGATACCGAAAATTAACGAAGTATTTGATTTAGTATTTATTGATGCCGATAAACCGAATTATTTAAATTATTATAAAGCCGTTCTTCCGAAATTGAAATCGGGAGGCTTTATTCTTGTCGATAATGTTCTTTGGGACGGAAAAGTGGTTCATAAAGTTGCAAAAGATGATACATCTACAAAGGGAATTATTGATTTTAATTCCTATGTTCAAAATGATACGACGGTTGAAAATTTAATGTTACCGTTAAGAGACGGATTGATGATAATCAGAAAAAAAGACTGAACTTTTTAACAATTCTTTTGTCTGATTTTCACAAAATTAAAAAAAATACTATTTTTGAAATCTTATACCTTATTTGATTATGAATATTCTATTTTTTATTTAAAGGTTTATAAAACCGATTATGGCTTCAAAAAAAAGATCAATAATAAGCGGAATTAAAATATTCTTATCAGTAATTTTTATTTTAAGCATATTAAATTATGTTTTGACAAATTCTTATAATAAAAAAATTATTGATAAAGAGAATAAAATTATTCTTGCGGATAAAATTTTAATCCTTCTTAATCAAATTACGGATAATATTGATGATGAAACGTTTTCGCTTGAAAAAAATTTAACCCGGATCACTATTTTAAAGTCCCGGGTTTCACTGTTATCGGAAGGAGGAAAAACCGAAAAATTATTGCTGAATAATCAAATTTCTCCGGTCAATAAAGATTATGCTCAAAGTTTTTCCGAGATTGAAAAGAAACTAAATAAAATAACTGATATTTTAAAAAAAGATTCAGGCTCGGAATTTTCATATGTTGAAAAAAAACAAAATCTTTTAAATTCAAATCTGACTTTTATTATTCAAAAATTTAAACGAATAAAAAAATCATTTCAAAAATCGGTATTAACTTTAACTTACCGAAAGAATTTTACGGATATTTTCACTCTGTTATTGATTGTTTTTTCTGCAATATTTATTTTTGTCAGAATAAAGAAAAAACTTACGGAGGATCTTAATGAACTGAATTTACAAGTCCGAAATCTTACTAAGACGAATAATTCGAAAGTTTTTGAAAGCAGTGAAGAATTTGAACCGATTTTAAACGGAATTAATTCTGTTAATTTAAAATTTGCGGAAATCTCTGATTTCGTAAGCAGCCTGCTTTCAGATGATTACAATGTTGATTTCTCATCTTCAGAGAAGATAAATCCGGTTCAAAAATCATTAATTGATTTAAGAGATAAATTAAAAGAGAATATTGAATTAAACAATAAACGCCTCGGAGAAGAGCATCGAAGACAGTGGTTTTCGGAAGGGAAAGCAAAATTTAACGATATTTTACGAGAAGCCAATTTTGAAATAAAAAATTTAGCAGAAACATCGTTAATTAATATGGTCAAATTTTTAAATGCAGCACAAGGCGGATTTTTTATTCTGAACGATAATGAAGCAAAACCGTTTCTTGAATTAATTTCGGCTTTTGCCTATGACAGAATAAAATTACTTACAAAAAGAATTGAAATCGGTGACGGGCTTGTCGGAATGTGTGCAACAGAAAAAAATACCGTTGTTATTACGGATGTCCCTGAAGATTATATGCAAATTGAATCCGGATTGGGAGAATCCGCACCCACAAATATTTTAATAATTCCGTTGAAAACAGAAGATAATATCCTGGGTGTCATTGAAATTGCGTCCTTTTATGAGTTTAAAAAAAATGAAATAGATTTTATCGAAAATGTAGCAGAAGATATTGCAACCACACTTGAAACAACAAAAATTTCTGCTAAAACATCCGAATTGTTACAAGAAACTCAAAAAAAATCGGAAGAACTCGCATTAAGGGATACAGAAATGTCCGAAAAAATAAGCGAATTAAGAGATGCTCAAAAAGAAACAAAAAGAAGTGTTTCGGAAATGAATGCATTAACTACGGTAATTGATAAAGTCTTGTTTAAAATTGAATTAACAACAGCCGGAAAGATAAGCTCGGTAAATAATTTGTTTTTGAGTCGTTTAGGTTACAGACAGACGGAAATGCGTAATAAAGGGTTTATCGATTTTATAAAAAATAACGAAAAGAAAGTATTGGAAGATGTTTATAATGAAGTATCCAAAAATAATTATACTCGGCAAGAAATTATTTTTATTACCAAAGAAAATTCCGAATTAAAAACGAGCAGTTTTTTTTCAGCCGTAAGAAACGAAAAAGGAGAAATAATCAGAATACTGATGTTGGCAGATAATACTTCATACAGAGAAGAACTTCAAAAGAAAAATGTATTGTTAAAAGAAGAATTAAATACAAAAGTTCATATTATTTCTGAAAAAGAAAAAGAAATAAGCAGCATCTTTAAAAAAGTTAAGCAGTCAGGGAATATTCCCGATAATGAAATAATAAAATTAAAACAAAGAGAAAAAAACGTATTGGAAAGCCATGAAACAAGTTCAGAAAAAAAATATGCCCAATGGCTAAAAGATGTAAAATCTAAAAAATGAGCAAAGGAATTAATAACATATCAATGATTAGAAATTCAACGATTTGGAAATCTGTTTTGAACAATTTCCTTTTTGGTTTGTTTTTTCCTGCTGCAGCTTGGGTCTGGTATTTTTTAAACAATAAAATTAATTTTAACAGTCAAAATATTACGGATATCCATGTATTAAATCCCGTACTTTTTCTTATTGATCTGATACCTTTTCTGTTAGCAGGACTTTCTTTTTTCTTATCCAAACGATTACAAAATGAACGAATTCAAATTTATAATGAACTTCTTTCAAAAGAACATTTAATTCAAAAATATTCCGGATATGTAAAAAAAATAGGAAAAGGCGAATATTCCGATGTTGCGAACATGCATTTTGATGATGATTTAGGTCTTTCTCTCAATGAGATGAAAGAAAATCTGTTGTTAAAATATCAAACTGAAGAAAAACAGAAATGGATTTTTGACGGGAAAAATTTATTCGACGAAATTTTAAGAAAACACAATGAAATAAAACCTTTAGCATATGAAATTTTAGTTAATTTAACGGAATATTCTAATGCCGTTCAAGGAATATTTTATGTTTTTGATGATGAAATTCAGAAATTATCATCTGTTTCATCTTATGCATACGGAAGAGAAAAATTTTTGCAATCAGAATATAAGTTGGGTGAAGGTTTGATCGGACAAGCTTCTTATGAGAAAGCCATACTTTACAGAAAAAATTTGCCGGATAACTTTATAACTGTTTCTTCCGGCATATTGGGCGAACAAAAACCAAAATCATTGGTGGTTCTTCCTTTGCTGGGAGATGAAAAAGTTCAAGGCGCCGTGGAATTGGCATTTTTAAAAAACAATATCCCCGAAGATGTTCTCTTGTTATTTGAAGAATTAAGCGGTATTATCGGTCAAACTTTATTTAATATTAAAGCAAATACAACGACGAAAAAATTGCTTACCGAATCTCAAAAATTAACGAATGATTTACGACATAATGAAGAAGAACTGAGAAAGAATGCCAAACAAATGGAAAAAACGCAAGTTGAATTAGAAAAATCTAATATTGAACTTGCTCAAAAAATTGCTGAAGTTGAACAAGGGCAAAAACGTCTTCATGCCTTGCTCGAAAATGCTTCCGAAGTTATTACAATTTATGATAAAGAAGGAATTGTTCAATATGTAAGTCCTTCGGTAAGAAGTATTTTGGGGTTTGCAACTGAAGAAATGATCGGTGTGAACAGGTTTGAAAGAGGTGAGCGAATTTTAAAAGACGTTTTTCAGTTTCTGTTGGAAAATCCGAATGAAGAAAAGACTTTTGAATACCAATATACCGATAAAAATAATAAGCGCTTATGGTTGGAAACAACGGGTCGGAATCAGTTAAATAACCCGGCTATTAACGGAATTTTGTTTAATACGCGTGATATCACGGAGCGAAAAGAAGCTGAAACCGTTAAACGTTTAAGCAGTGAAATGCAAGCATTGTCTGAAAATAGTCCTGATATGATTATTCGGATGGGACCTGACGGAACATTTTTCTATGCAAATCCGACAACGGAACGATTTATCGGCTTAAACCCGAAAACCTTAATCGGAAATAATATTGAAAATTCTGATATTGAAGAAACACTTAAAGCGTTTATAAAAACCATTACAGCAGAAACGATTGCCGAACATAAAGAAATTCAAAAAGAAACGGTTTTTAATATCGATAAGGTTAAACGAATTGTCCAATTTAATGCCATTCCCGAATACGGTGAAAATCAAGAATTGAATACAATCCTCTTTGTAGTGCATGATATCACCGAAAGAAAAGAGATTGAAACAGAGATTGAAAATAAGAATAAAAATATTACGGAAAGTATTAATTATGCTCAACGGATTCAATCTGCAATTATTCCTGATTTTGATATCATTAAACGTTATTTGCCGAATTCATTTATGCTTTACCATCCCAGAGATGTGGTGAGCGGTGATTTGCCCTGGTTTTATGTAACCGATGAAGAAATATATATAGCTGCCATTGATTGTACAGGTCACGGTGTTCCCGGAACTTTAATCTCATTTATTGCTTATTTTTCTTTAAACAGTATCTTAAACAGTCCTGAAAAAAGAACAACATCGGAGATTCTCGATGAACTTCACATTCGGGTAAAACGTACATTAAAACAAGATTCTCCGGATTCAAAAGCACGTGATGGCATGGATATTGCCATTGTTAAAATTAATTATAAAACAAATAAATTGGAATTTGCAGGAGCTCATCGACCTTTATTTTACTTAAGAGGAGATGAACTAAGCAGATATAAAGGAGACAGAATGTCAATAGGCGGTAAATCTGTTGCATCCAGAAGAGGTAAAGGTGAAGAAAAATTCACAAATTATGAAATAGATATTGTTAAAAAAGATAAAATTTTTATATTTACCGATGGATTACCTGATCAAATTGGTGGTGATGAAGGCAGAAAATATCAAGCCGGCAGGATAAGAGATATTATTGTTGAAAAAAATAATTTTTCAATGAAAGAATATTATAATTACTTTGTGGAAGATTTTGAAAATTGGAAACAAGATTTTAAACAAATTGATGACATTTTATTTATCGGAATAGAATTTTAAATATTTTTGTATGGCAGAATCAGAAAAAAATAAAGCAAAATTACATTTCGCTTATGATTTTTATAAGATTATGAAAGATAGTGATGTTACTTTTGCCTATGAGGGTGAAATAACTCATGAAATTACAAAAGCATTCAGCTCATTAGCCGAAAGCCATATTGCATTAACGAATGAGTCAAATGCCTTGCAGAAAAGAGTGTTTCATGTTATGGTTGAATCACTTCAAAATATAAGTAAACATTCTGCCGAAAGAAAAGATGAAAAATCTATGTTTGCCGGACAAGGAATTTTTATGGTTACAAAAGATGATCAAGAATATAATATAACAACCGGAAATGTTGTTCTTAATGAAAGTATTCCGGCTTTAAAAGAACATATTGAAAAAATAAATTCAGGAAATAAGAAAACATTAAAAGAACTTTATAAAAAGAAAATTAAATCCGGTAAATTGTCTGAAAAAGGCGGTGCCGGATTAGGATTTATTGATATGGTGAGAAAAACAGGAGAAAAATTAATTTATACATTTTTAGATTTAAATGATAAAAAAACCTATTTTGTATTAACATCAACGATTTTCAGAACAAAATAACAGAACTATGCGAATAATTAAAATTGAAGGTACGGACGATACTCCCCAGGTTACATTAGATGCAAATCCCGAGAATCCGTTTATGGAGATTTCCGGACGATCTTTGCCGGAAGATGTAGTTGCTTTTTATGATCCCATTCTAGAATGGCTGGATGAGTATGCTGAGAATCCTCTTGAAAAAACGGTTTTAAATATTAAACTTGAATATTTTAATACGGCATCATCAAAATTATTATTGGATATCTTATTAAAATTAGAAGATTTAAGTGAAGCTGACAATGATGTTCTCGTAAGGTGGCATTATCCCGATGATGATGAAGATATGGAAGAAGCAGGTGAAGAATACGAAGATATTGTTGAAGTTCCTTTTGAACAAGTCAGTTATTCTATTGACTAATTCATAATTTATAAATAATACAAGGCTTATGTAATAAATGCCTTGTATTATTTATAAATTATATTGCTGTTTTCTGTTTCGTATAATCTAATACTATGAGTGAAGAAATATTAAAAGCGTTAATGCAACTGTTCGCAATTATTGCAAAACAGGATGAGGGTGTTGTTCTGGAGGAAGAAAAGTTTGTCAGAATATTTTTAGCTTCTCAGATAAGCAAAACACAGGTTGAAGAATATATGGATTTGTTTATTAAGCATTCCGAAAGAGAAGAAAAAAAACGAAAAAAGAAAGAAGGAAAAGAAGGTCCCTCAGGGCAAGTTAAAATGGTTGATTCCGTTCGTGTAATGGGAATTTGTCGTAAAATTAATAAGACATTGAACCATAAACAGAAAGTTATTGTTTTAGCTCGTTTATTTGAACTCATAAATGTTGAAAAGAAATTAACCGAGCAACGCATGGAGATTATTTCCGTAGTTGCCGATGCTTTTAATTTAACTTCCAAGGAATATAAAGAAATAGAAAGCTTTGTTATTCAAGATGATTACAGAGAATTAGATTCCGAATCGGTCTTAATAGTAAATGACAAAGAACATACACATACAAAATCTCAACACATACTTTCTGAAAGTTTACACGGAAGTGTTTTAATTTTGCAAATTAAAAGTGCTGATTTATATTTTCTTAAATATACCGGAAAACAAGATGTATTTCTTAACAGTACGAATGTTTACAATAATCGTGTTTACCTGTTTGCTCCGGGAAGTGTTATAAAACTACCGAAAGGAAAGCCCGTTCATTACAGTGATGTTGTTGCTCGATTTATGCAAGATTTAGAAATTTCTAAACTGTCATTTATCGTTAATGATTTGCAATACCGTTTCAAAACCGGAGATATCGGAGTGAGAGATGTCAGTTTTTCGGTTGATCACGGGAAATTAGTCGGTATAATGGGAGCCAGCGGTTCCGGAAAAACAACATTGGTAAATACCTTATCCGGTATTACAACACCTTCTTCCGGAGAAGTCCGAATTAACGGTATAAACCTTCATCATAACCACGGAGAACTTGAAGGCGTTATCGGTTATATTCCGCAGGATGACTTGCTCATTGAAGAATTAACCGTATATCAAAATTTATATTATAATGCCAAACTTTGTTTTAAAGATAAAAATGAAGAGGATTTATCGGCATTGGTAATAAAAACATTGAAAGATTTAGGTCTGAACGATAAAAAAGATTTAAAAGTCGGTAATGCAATGAACAAAACGATTAGCGGCGGTCAAAGAAAACGGTTAAATATTGCTCTTGAACTGATTCGAGAACCTTCAATTTTATTTGTTGATGAACCGACCTCCGGATTATCTTCAAGAGATTCGGAGAATGTTATGGAATTATTGAGTGAATTAACGCAAAAAGGAAAATTGATTTTTGTTGTAATCCATCAACCGTCTTCCGATATATATAAAATGTTTGACCGTATGTTGATTCTCGATCAAGGCGGTTATTTAGTTTGGTACGGAAACCCCGTTGATGCGGTTGTTCACTTCAAAACCCTTGATAATCAGGTTAATGCAGATACGGGCGAATGCGGAGTTTGCGGTAATGTTACACCTGAACTGATTTTTGATATCATTGAAGCTGAAGTCGTTGATGAATTCGGAAGATATACCGAACAAAGGAAAATCTTACCCCAAGAGTGGGAAAAAAATTATTTGGAAGGTGTCCCTAAAGATGAAATAGAAGAAGTTAATGATGAACCGCCGGCAACTTTAAATATTCCGAATTGGTTCAAACAATTTAAAATTTTCTTAACACGTGATGTGTTAGCAAAAATAAGCAATACTCAATATATTGTATTAAATCTTTTAGAAGCTCCTTTACTCGGGTTTATACTTGCTTTTTTAATTCGATATATTGCAGACCCGAATTCATCGGTATATATTTTCTTTGATAATGAAAATATACCTCCTTATATATTTATGTCTATTGTTGTAGCTCTATTTTTAGGATTAACCGTAAGTGCCGAAGAAATTTTCAGAGATCGAAAGATTTTAAAACGTGAAAAGTTTCTGCATCTCAGCCGATCTTCTTATTTAATGGCAAAAATTGTTATCTTGACGAGTATTTCTGCCATTCAGGCATTCTTATTTGTTGTAATCGGAAATGCAATACTGGATATACAAGGAATGTATTTTGCTTATTGGATTATATTATTCTCCGTTTTTGTTTTTGCAAATTTTATGGGTTTAAATATTTCATCCGCATTTAATTCTGCCGTTACAATTTATATCCTGATTCCCTTATTGATGATTCCTCAAATGGCCTTGGGAGGAGCAATGTTCAGTTTCAGTAAATTAAACAGATTGATAGGAAGCGTCGATAAAGTTCCCGTTATTGCCGATATGATGGCTTCACGATGGGCTTATGAAGGATTAATGGTTTATCAGTTTAAAGAAAATAAATTTGAGAAACAATATTTTGATTACGATCAAGTTAAAAGTATTGCAAATTTTAACCAAGATAAATTAATTCCGAAACTCTCCGAAAGTATCGAAGCGATTGAAATTGTAAGAGAAGAAAACGAAGGAAAAAATAATGTTGATTCGGTTAATAAAGTTGTTGCCTATGAATTGGCTTTATTAAAACATGAAATACCGAAAGAAAATCGTAAAATTCTGGAATTAACCGATAAATTAAGAGATTTTAAAAACGGAAAAAACGGAAAGAAAATTAATTTTGATGTTTTTTATAATGGTTTTGATGCTCTGGCTGCTGATGATGAAACAGTTAAAGATTCATTGTTTATTCCCGAAGAGTTGATAAATGCACTTGATGTTAAAACATATGATGTCGAAAAGCACGGCTATGAATTAATGGATGATCTTGAAAAATGGAAAGATTTCTATCTTGCCGTTTATTCAAGTGCCAATGAACTCAGAGAAAATTTAATTGCTTATCAAGATGAACGGAAGCCGGGATATTATATTAAATTTCGGAATAAATACCACAATGAGCATTTGGATGATATTGTAAGAAATATCTATGAAAAGAATAAAATTTTACGATTTAACGAAAAACTTGTCAGGCAAGAAGAACCGATTTATTTAGAGCCGGATGATTCTAATTTTATCGGATTCAGATCTCATTTTTATGCACCGCATAAATATTTTTTGGGGCATAAATTTGAAACTTTTTGGTTTAATATATTTGTGATTTGGGCAATGTCAATACTCTTGTATATCCCTTTATATTATGACCATTTAAGAAAAATTGTTGAATTTTTCGGAAATTTAAATTTCAATAAAAAGAAAATAAAAAATAATAAAGAAGAAGAACAAGATCAGCTTGAATCGTGAAAAAAATGAACAATATTTTTTAAAATATAAAATTTTTAATATCTTTGATTGTTGATTGCCTTTTTCTAACTAATTTATTATGATTAAAAAACTGATATTTATATTTTCTGTTGTACTTATTTTTACCGCTTGCGGCGGTGGCGGAGATGAAAATACAATCACCGGACCGGATTCGCAAAATGATGTAAGAAGTGTTCAGATTGATCCTGAAAAAATAAACGGATTAATTGAAAGTTTTCCGTCTCCGATTGAAATGGCTGCAACCATTGAAGATATGAAAGTGCCGTATTCAAAAAAGCATCTTGTTGCGACTGAAATTGCTGCCGATTTTGATTCTAATTTCGATAAAGCATTAGGGTTGGGTATGTTAAGTGCTGATTTAGGGTATTTAAATGTGTATAACAGGAAAAATGCCATTGTTGAATATCTGACATCTATTAAACGTTTGGCAGATGCCCTTGATGTTGATCAATTTTTTGAATTTCAAACACTTAAGCGACTTGCAACGAACAGTAATAATTTGGATTCTCTTATGTTCTTATCCGTAACAAGTTATCACGATATGGATGAACATTTAAGGAAAACAAGGCGAAGTGATTTAAGTGCTTTAATGATTACCGGCGTTTGGACGGAAGGACAATATTTAGCCTGTAAGGTGAATCAATTTAAAAGTGATAAAAAAACAGAAGAGATTATCGCAGGACAAAAAGATATTGTTAAAGAACTTTTAGGTGTATTGGAATTTTTTGATGATAAACCAAAGTTCAAAAAAATGAACGATCAATTTCGTGAATTATTGAAATTGTATGATACAGTTGAAATTAAACTGATTGAAGGAGAAGATAAAATATCATACGATCAAGATTCCATTCCGGTTATAGAACCCGGAGAACATACCGATATTATTTATACTCAAGAAGATTTAAATAAAATACAAAACAAAATTATTAAAATTCGTAACAATTTAATCTCATTATAATGAAGAAGATAGCCATTCTTATAGCCATAACCAGTTTTTTTATTTTTGCACCCGGAGAACAGGCTCAAGCACAATGTAAACAACAACGCGTTTATCATTGCGCCAGAAAAGGCGGAAATGCAATATATCTGCGTGACTTTAACACAAAACTTAAAGCCGTTAGATCCGAAAGAAGTATTAACGGTACAAAATGGCCTGTAGTTCTTAACAGAGGTACACGTTATCGTTTTATTTTGTGTACTCCCAGCGGATACGGGAATGATGTTAAATTAACTCTTTTTGACAGCAAACACCCTGAAACAAAACCATGGAATTCAACTGAAAAAAGCGGAGGCGATAAATTCGATTTTATTTGTAAACGTTCCGGTGTTTATTATGTTTCAATACGTTTTAAACAAGGGAAAGGAAAACGAAAAACTTGTGCCGTCGGAATTTTATCATTCGTCGGAAAAAATCAATAAATACATAAGATTTTTAAAAAAAGGAAGACAATACAGATGTATTGTCTTCCTTTTTTTAAAACGTTTAATTCTTTATATTACAACCAACGAACAACAGCACAATCTTGCCTGTGTGCCAATAAAGAATGTTTCGGATATATACGAAAAGCGTAATTAATACTTCCCGGTTTTGAAGGTGTAAAATAAAACGAATAATAAACAGATGAACCTTCAACAGTTTCTTTTTCTAAATTAATAATATCCGTGATTGTTAATTCTCCGGATGCAGTTGATTCGCTGATAACCATTTCTGCTGCGACATCTTCCGGACTTAAACCATTTATATTCAGTCTTATACCACCCTTATATGTTTGTCCGGGAATTAAGGAAACATTTGTAACGGCATTGACATCGAATTCTTCTGTCTTAATTTTTTTCCATTCACTTTCAATATTTTCTTTCCATGCCGCAATTTCTTTAGCTTTTTCAAAATCATTATCAGCTATTTTTAAAAAACGGTTTTTAAGTTTTACATAATAACGATCTCTGTAATCATTTATCATACGTTCAGAAGTAAATTCGGGAGCAATTTCCGAAATGCATTTTTTAATATACATAATCCAATCGTCCGGAATTCCGTCACGGTCTCTGTTGTAATATAAAGGAATAATCTCAGTCTCTAATTTTCGATATATTTGTTCGGCATCATATTCATTTTGCAATTCCGTATTTTTATAAGTATTTTGCTGAGCTAATGCCCATCCGCCTTTTTCTTTATAACCTTCTACCCACCAACCGTCTAAAACACTGAAATTCAGAACTCCGTTCATGACAGCTTTCATGCCGCTTGTACCGGATGCTTCAAGCGGTCGGGTAGGTGTGTTAAGCCATACATCAACTCCTTTTACAAGTTCTTTTGCCAAAGACATGTTGTAATCTTCTAAAAAAAGGATTTTTCCTATAAATTCAGGTCGTTTTGAGATTTCGACAATTTGTTTAATAATTCCTTTTCCTCCGCCGTCTTTCGGATGTGCTTTTCCGGCAAAAATAAATTGAACCGGAAAATCAGGATTATTTATAATTTTATTTAATCGATCTAAATCCGTAAATAATAAATTACCTCTTTTATAGGTCGCAAATCGTCTTGCAAAGCCTATTGTTAAAGCATTTTTGTCAAATGTATTTTTTATTTTTATAACATCTTTTGGGTTTTCGTTTCTGCTGACTCTTACCGAATCTATAATATTATTAATGTAGTTATAAAGTTGCGTTTTCTGTTTTTTTCGCAGATCCCAAATTTCTTCCGTGGATATTTGATATATTTTAGTAAAATCGGTTTCTCCTTTTTCATTTTTTAAAATCTCTTGCCAGTATTTTGAAGTCCATGTTGAATAATGAACACCGTTTGTGACATATCCTATATGAAGTTCTTCGGGGAAATACCCTGGCCACATATTGTTAAAGATTTCCTTTCGTGAGACTTCTCCGTGCAGTTTGCTTACACCGTTAATTTCTTGGGAAGTATTTGCTGCAAGTACACTCATGGAAAATTTTTCATCTTTATTTTCAGGATTTTCTTTACCCAAATTAATAAATTTCTTCCATGAGATACCCAGTTTGTTAGGATAATCTCCCATATATTGCATCATTAAACTTTCCGGAAAAGCGTCATGTCCGGCAGGAACCGGAGTGTGTGTAGTAAACAGATTTGATGCTCTGACAACTTCTAATGCTTCGTTAAAAGCTAGTTTTTGTGATTTCATCAGACATTTTAATCGTTCAAAAACCGTAAAAGCAGCATGGCCTTCGTTTAAATGGTAAATATCCTTTTGAATTCCCAATAAATTTAATGTTTTTACACCTCCGATTCCGAGAATCATTTCTTGACGTAATCGGTTTTCATTATCACCTCCGTATAATCGATAAGTAATGACTTTGTCTTCATCCGAGTTGTCATTTCTGTCTGTATCCAAAAGGAATAATTTGATTCTTCCTACTTTTAATTCCCAAATTTGAGCATA
>JANTGL010000007.1 GCA_024762915.1 Bacteroidales bacterium
CCGTAACGAGTTAAATTAATGTTAATTCCGCTGTAAGCATCGGAATGAGTATATTCCGACAATAAAGGCGAATTGAAATATAAACTGGTATCAATTTGATAATCATAATTTTCACTTCCGTTGACGGTTTGTATAAATAAAGTTGAACTTAATGCAATATTTGCACTCCCGTTTGCAGGTGATGATTGTGTGGCACCGTAAATTTTTGTGGTAAAGTTCCAAGCACTCGACCAAGCTGAAGTATCGACATCATTTCTTCCTCGTACACGCCAGTAATATTTTTGTCCGTATCGTAAATCCGAAACAGTTTGTCCGCCGAAAGCGTCTGAATGTGTAAATTCTTTTAAATCGGGAGAATTAAAAGTTGCAACGGTATCCAGTTGGTAATCGTAATTTTCACTGCCGTTAACTTTGTTTATCCACAAAGTTGTTTTAGGATCAATGTCTGTAGAATTATCGGCGGGGCTGCTTAAGGTAACACCGTAATCTTTGGTGAAAAAGTTCCAAGCACTCGTCCAAGCTGAAGTATCGGCATCATTTCTTCCTCTGACACGCCAGTAATATTTTTGTCCGTAACGTAAATCCGAAACGGTTTGTCCGCCGTAAGCGTCTGAATGTGTATATTCTTTTAAATAGGGAGAATTAAAAGTCGCAACGGTATCCAGTTGGTAGTCGTAATTTTCGCTGCCGTTAACTTTGTTAATCCACAAAGTTGTTTTAGGGTCAATGTCTGTAGAATTATCGGCGGGGCTGCTTAAGGTAACACCGTAATCTTTGGTGATAAAGTTCCAAGTATCCGTCCAAACGGAAGTATCGGCATCATTTCTTCCTCTGACACGCCAGTAATATTTTTGTCCGTAAAGTAAATCCGAAACGGTTTTTCCGCCGTAAGCGTCTGAATGTGTATATTCTTTTAAATCGGGAGAATCAAAAGTTGCAACCGTGTCCAGTTGGTAATCAAAATTTTCTGCACCCAAATCATTTATCGATAATGTCAAACTTAAATTTTGATTTGTTGACCCGTTTACCGGAGAACTTTGCGTTACGCCGTAAATATCGGTTGTAAATGACCAAACCGAAGACCATAGTGACGTATCGGTCGCATTTCTTGCTCTTATTTTCCAATAATAAGTCGTATTAAAAAATAAATCACCTGCCGTCCAACCGCTGTAAGAATTTGAATGCGTTTTTGTTCTTAATGCCGGAGAATCAAAAGTTGCGACGGTATCAAGCATATAATCATAAAATGTTGCTCCGGTGACTTGATTTATCCATAAAGTTGCATCGGTGTGAATATCAATTGCTCCGTCTGCAGGACTGCTTTGAGTCGGTGTATTTAAAGCAAAAATTTCGAAATTTAATACCAGAAATAAAATTATTAAAACTGTTCTTTTCATCATTTAATTTTTTTCAAATAAAATCAAATTTTTCATTATATACAAGGGTGTGTCTAAATTTTAAAAAAGAAAAGTTATATGAAATTCAATCACACAACTCTCTGAAATTTGACTGTTTATACCGATAATTACCCGCAAGAATGTTCTTTTGCAGCACAATTTTTTGCATCACCGGGCGATTTTGAACAGCACGCTCCTTTATTTGCCGATTTCATGGCTTCAGCCAATTCTTCATCAGATTTTGCAATGCTGATTTTACCGGTTAATTTTTTTGTATCGGCATTGAAAAAATAAACCATTCCGGTTCCTTTATAGGGTGCAATTGCATCCGTTAATCCGAGTTGTTTTAATTTTTCGGAGGATGCTTTTTTAGTTTTTTCATCGGTTAAATTATTCATCACAAATTGAAATTTACCGTCTTTATTATTCGCTTTAAAAGTTTTTATGGCTCTTTCACCGTTGTGTTGACAGGTCTGGCACCGGTCGGCTTCATTGATAACGGCTAATACTTTTGCATTTGATTGTGCCGATATTGAAGTACTTAGGGCAATTATTAAAATTAAACTTGCTGAAATTGTTTTTAATGTTTTCATTTTATTCGATTTTTAATTAGTAATTTAATTGATTAGTCGCAGGTTTTTTTATTCCTTACAAAAAATATTGACTTTTTATTTTTCTGCAGAAAATGTCAACAGATTTTCTTCAAAAACTGCGACAAGATCTTTTCGTGTAATGTAACCGTTTTTCTCAAACAGCATTTCACCTTTTCGAAATAAAACCAAATGCGGAACGCCTATTAATTTCAATTCCTTAATCAACTTCTTGCTGACATCGGAATTCACTTTTACAATATGTATTTTACCGTAATATTCCGTTTTTAAACTGTCAATCATGGGCATCATTTTCCGGCAGGGACCGCACCAAGGCGCATAAAAATCCAGAAATACAAGCGTATCGGATTTGATGATTTTATAATAATCGGAAACATTCATAAAATTGGCCTTATCAAGTTGCGATTTATCACCCTCAACCACAGGAAATTCTTTAAGATTCCATTCCATAATACCGTGCTCGGCATTATAAACATTCGTATAACCGTTTTTGATAAGATATTCGGCCGCTTTTTGACTGCGATAGCCGGTATTACAATATAAATACACCGGTTTATCCTTGGGAAGCATCAATAATTTCTTTTTAAAGTCCAATGCGTAAAAATTTAATTGTCCGGCTCCTGCAATATGCTCGGCATCATATTCCGATTTTGTACGAACATCCAGTAATGTGCCGTCATTTTTTTTAATTAATTGATCAAAAGTTTCGGCATCTGTTTCAATAACACCGTTTACATATTTTATACTGTCTTGAGAAAATAAAGTTTGAAAACTCAGAATGAAAATTAAAGGTATGATATTTTTTTTCATATATTAAGATTAATTTATGCAAATATACGCTATCATGCATCTCGAATAAGTGATATTCATCACAAAGTGAAAATAATTAATATTTTTCACTTAGGTTTTAAATATTTTTAACGTTTTAAAACCTACTTTTACATACTAAATATTTATATTCACGTTTTAACAGAAAGTCTTAAAACAAAACTCAAAAAATTAATTTCAATGAAGAAAGTAACAAGCATTTTCATTTTTTTATTTCTGTACAGCATTTCATTTTCACAAGAATTTACCGTTAACGGAATGGTCAAAGACTTGAAAACGGATAATCCGATTATCGGTGCCGCCGTTTTTGAACTTGGTGATGCAACCGTAGGAACGGCAACAGATACGGAAGGATTTTTCAGTTTGAGATTTTCAAAAAAACATATTTTGCTGAAAGTTGCCTACATCGGATACAGAGATACTGTTTTTGATATGAATTTAAAAAGTGATACCGCATTAATCATCAATCTGATTTCCAAAACCGATATCAGCGAAGTGGAAATAGAAGATGATTCAATCAATTGGAAACCCGATGGAAACGGTTTAAGCGGAGAGAATAAAATGATAGTTGCAGAAGGGGCAGATAAAAAAAATGTATTTAAACCGAAACCTTTTATCATTCAAAAAAATATTGGTGAAAAATTGAAAATTGATGAACTTTTTTTCAGTGATAACAACAGCGTTTTCGGTAAATTAATTTTTATTGACGGTGCAAGAATTTATTATCCGGAACAGCGATTAAAAGAAATCCCTTTTTTTGATAAAAATTCAGTGGGTGATTACAATTTTTATACGGCAAATTTTCCGGCTGAATACGGTAATCATCCGTCTCCTGTTTTGGATATTAAAATGAAAGAAGGTGATATGCAAACGTATAAAGGTCACATCAATTTTAATCTTTTTGCTTCCGGAATCAGTGCTTCAGGTCCGGTTCTTAAAAATCAATCATCGTTCTTTGTTTCTGCACGTAAAAGTTATTTGAATAATCCGTACACCGAACTTTTCAGGAAAGATAACAATGGAAATCAAGAATATTGGTCGGAACCGACATTTTGGGATTTAAACTTGAAATATGCACATAAAATTAATGAAAACAATCAATTTTTTGTCAGTTTTTTTCATAATTCCAATCGACTAAAAGTTAATATTTTTGAAATGTCGGATATTTTGGCTGACATTCCGATAAATTCTGAAAGAAACATTGATTCTGAATACGGAAATACGGCAACCGTAATGAACTTTAAACACAGCTTTACAAAAGATTTTAATTTTAATGCCGCATTCATTTTTTCCCGGTATAATTTAAAACAAAGTTTTAACGGAGATTCTGTTTCAGCAGTTTACATAAATCGCTATAATTCTTCATATACTTCAGGCAATGAGGATATTACATTAAGATTGAATAGTGATTACACGATTAATAACGAACATTTTTTACATTTCGGTGCAAATGCCGTTAACCGGCATTTCAGACCGATAAAAGCAAGTTTGCTCTTAAACGATTTTGAACATCCGAATAATATTGATACAACTTGGGAAGCAAATACCGTAAATGCACAAGAATATTCGATTTTTGCCGGCGATAAATTTATTGTAAATAATGATTTCGTCGTTAACGGCGGTTTGCGTTTCTCCGCTTTTGTAAATTCGAGCACGACCTATTTTTCTGTTGAACCAAGAATTTTTGTCGATTACAAATTATTTAAATTCTTATCTGTTAATGCTGCTTATGCATATAATAAGGAATATGTGCATTTGTTAACAGGGAATTCAGCCGGTTTAACAAGTGCTGTTTTTATTCCTTCTTCCGAAAACATTTTACCGCAAATTACCAATCATTTTGCCGCCGGAGCAAAATTAGATCTTCCTTTTGATATAAAACTAAACGGAACCGTTTTTTATGACAACATTATAAACCTCTACGATTATAAAGAGAATTTCAATTATTTTGATTTTCCAGTGAAGCTTGTTTTAACAGGAATGGACATTGAAGAACGCATCACTCCGGCAAAAGGAAATTACACCGGAATACGAACAACATTATCAAAGAAATATAAAGGATTTAGCATAAACATCGGGCATACAATTTCTGATTTCAACATAAAATCCGACAGCATCAATTTCGGTCAATCATACCAATATCGTAATAATCACCGGCATGATTTTAATTTAAAATTAGCTTATACAATTAATGAGAACATTAAGGTTTTTGCAAATTGGATTTATCAATCGGGTAATTTTGTATCACTGCAAAAACAACATTACATCCCTTATGATTATAATGACGGAGCATTAGGAACAAAAACCGTGATTAAGCCGACATATTTAACGGATCAAACTGAATTATCCCTTTTAAACCGAAACGATTTTCAATTGCCGGCATACCATCGCTTAGATATAGGAGCAAACTATGTGCTTGATAATCATACTTTCGGAATACATATTTACAATGTGTACAACCAAAAAAATACCGATTTTATTGATTTTAAAAGAAGTGTACTGACAAACAGCACGACAAATCAACTTGTGAAATTTTCAAATTTGCCTTTCTTCCCGACAATAAGTTATTCATACAGATTTGAATATTAATAATAAACCCTGCGGGTTTTGAAAACCCGCAGGGTCTTTATTATGCAGATTATTCATCCGACGACTCAAATGTCAGCGGATGAATTATTTCCAAAATGCAACTTTTCATCAAAAAACTTGTCTTTATTACGAACCTTTTCGTAAATTTGACGTATTATTATGTTACAAAACAGTTTTTTCACAAAAACTAAAATATAACAAGCTATGAAAATAAAAATACTCACACTAATCCTTATTTTTTATCCGTTTTCATTTTTATTCTCACAAACAAGTTGGACCGGAGACGGCGACCAAGTCTCATTTACTGATCCAAACAATTGGGATAACGGAACACCTGTGACAAACAGTACTGTTGTGTTTGATAATGTTGATGTTACGATAACGGATATTCCTGCCGGTTTTTTTCAAGCAACACCTTTGGCAGATATAATAATTATAAATAATTCAAATGTAACTTTTGACAATTCAGGATTTAATGCTGTTGATATTTACACACAAAATTTAAATATTGATGAAACAAGCAGTTTATCATTAAGGGGAACAGATCTAATTTTAATTTATACCGAAAATGCCGATATATCCGGAACAATGGATGCCGGCGAAATACATATATTCGGAACATATAACACCGGAACTGTTGATTTTCAAGGTACAGCTCATTTAATTACTGCAAATGTTAATGGTTTTTCAGATTCTTTTCAAGGAGCTTATGGTTTTACTACTAATTTCCCTAATAGTATCAAATATAACGGCTCGGCAGATCAAAGTACGGGATTATTTAATATCAGTATCTTTTTCGAAAAAATAATTATTGAAAATCCGTCTAACCTACACGCGGATAATTTTATTGAAACAGATAGTCTGGAATTGATTGACGGGAATTTTGAAATCGGCAGTAACAATCTTACCGTAAATAAAAATATCGATTATCAAAACGGATTGCTTGCCGGTAACAGTTCTTCTTCATTAATTTTTGGTGACGGTTCCGGCAACCAAGATGAATATTTTCTTATGTTTGATAATAATGCTGATTCATTAAGTTCTTTAACCATAAATATGCCCGATGCAATTGTTACATTAGAATCCGACTTGGTTATCGGTTCGAGTTTGGATTTATCAGGCGGAAAATTGCGAGTGGTAAATAATATTGAACTGCTTTCTAACACGACTGTTTCCGGTTCGGAAGTTAATTATATTTTGACTAACTCCGAAGCTTATGTTAATATAAACATACCGGCAGTAACTTCGGATACAATTCCTCTCGGAACAGAGAATTCATATGCTCCCGTTGTAATAAACCCTGCTGCTGCAGATGTTTTTTCAGTAAGTGTGCATGACGGTATTTTTTCGGAAGGTGACTACGGAACTGCTTTAATACATAATAATGTCAACTTACGATGGGAAATTTATCCTTCAACAAACACAAGTTATGATTTGTCTTTACAATGGAATATCGCATCCGAAATCGGCACGATTGATTTTTTAAATTGTTATATATCAAATTTTAACGGTATTGACTGGTCAAATTCAACGGGAGCTTCAGTATCTGCTACCGGAAGTTATAATACCGCAGGACCGGTTACTTTTACAAACGCCTCAGGTTTTTTCGGTGTATTTTGGGGGACAAATGAACTTCCGACAACTTCAGACAATGAGGTTATTACAAAAATAAACACCGTCTATGTTTTTAATACGGATGATTTTAATTATTCCGATCCTGACGCAGACGCCTTTGCAAAAATTATGATTGAACAGGAACCGACTAAAGGTAACCTTTTTTTAGATTTAAATCATGATGATTATGTAAATTCTGATGAATATATTTTTTCAAATGATCAAATATTAATCGAGGATATCATGTCAGGCTTATTAAAGTTTGCTCCCGTTACGGATTCTTCCGGAATACCTTATACAAACTTTTTATTTTCAGTCAGTGACGGATTACACTACAGCAACCCGCCTCCGGCAGCAATATCAATAATCGTCAGTGACAATCATCCGCCCGAGGCACCTTATGATCAAACATTTACACTCCCGGAACACAGCCCTGACGGTACGGTTGCAGGGAAAATTGAAGCAACAGATCCCGACGGAGATAATATTTATTTTTATCCTCAAGAAGGTGTTGTATATTCCGATGCTTTTCAATTAGCCGATGACGGAACGATTTCCGTTTCAAATTCAAGTCTATTGGAATATTCCGTTAATCCGACTTTTATTTATAATATTGATGTCTGTGATGACAACAATTATATTTTATGTACACCCGTCAGAGTTACTATTAAACTGGAACAAATTATAAGGGATTTAGTCCCTGCCAATTACATTTCCCCTAACGGCGACGGACATAATGACCGTTGGTTGGTTAAAGGTTTGGAGAATGACATATATGAAGCATTTATTTTTAACGGCAACGGAAAATTGTTATTCTATTCTGCCGATTATAAAAACGGTTGGGAAGGAACAAGTCGAGGCAGAGAACTTCCCCCGGGTGTTTATTATTACTTGTTAAAATCCAAAAATACAGAAAAAACAGGAACCATTACTTTAGTAAGATAAATTTAGTATGATTTTTGCCGAGAGATTATTAATTAAAGATGAAAAATGATAAAAAGAATACTTATATTGAGTTTCAGTATATTTAATATTTTCAATTCTGAAGCACAGATATACAATATCCATAATTTCTATACGCAAAATATGTTCTATTATGCTCCGGCACATACCGGTGATAAAGAACAATTTGCAGCTTTTGCAGATTACAGAAATCATTTAACGGGAATTCCCGATGCTGTTCAAACAGCTTCCGTCGGTTTACATTCTCCGATTACAAAAAAAATGAATCTAGGCGGTTTAATTAAAACGCAAAGAGTCGGATTATACGAAACATTATCCGGACGTTTGGATTATTCATTTCGCACCCATATTTCTGATAATCAAACAATCGGCTTGGGAATTAACGGCGGTATAATGCAACGAAACCTAAATATTGATAATGCTGTTGTTGCCGACCCTAATGATCCGACTCTTTTTCCGGATTATGCTAAGAAAATAATTTATTTTGCCGGGGCATCTTTAAACTATAAATTTAAAAACTTCAATTTTGATATCGGGATCCCTTCAATTTATCGTTCGACTGATTTGTTAAATACAAATTATTTTTCATTTTTATCTTTTGATATCTTTTCAAAAACTAAAATTTGGCAATTCCAACCGTCGGTTTTAGCTGTTTATAATTCATCAAAAATATTTGATTCACACATTAATTTTCTGATAAATTACGATAATATTTTATGGTTTCAACCGACTTATAAACTCAACGGCAGTATTGTTGTATCGGCAGGTGTTAACTTAAAAAAAATAGGTATCGGCTATGCTTATGAGACCAATTCAGGCTCCTTATCATACATCGGCGGGGCATCCCATGAGATTATTCTGACATACGGCTTCTTTAAAAATCGATTGCACACCGAAGATTCCGTATATAGTGATTCTTATAACAATCCGAAATTGAAAGGCAAAATTAACGGAAAAACTTATGAAGAATACGTAACATCAAACAATTACGGTTTTTATAATAATATTATGGAATTAACCGACTCCATCCACAAAGAAGAAGTTAAAAAACAAGATTCAATAAATGCCCTTGCTAATCAAGATTCGATTAAGCTAGCTCTTTTAAATCAAGCCAAAAGAGATTCTGTAAATCAAGCCCGTATTGCCTTATTGGAGCAGACAAAAAAGGACTCTGTACGTCAACATGCACTTAGACATTTAAATGATGATGAATTAAAAATTTTGCAAAAAGGCGTTCATTTTGAATTAAGTTCTGCCATGCTTACGCAAGAAGCTCGAAATTATCTCGATTCGATTGCAAAACTGATTATTAAAAATAAGAATATTAAGGTTTTAATTACGGGTTATACCTGCGATTTAGGTTCGGAAGCAGTGAATTTAAGATTTTCAACAGACCGTGCAGAATCCGTAAAATATTATTTGATTCAACAGGGTGTTCCGCCGGAAAGAGTCAGTACAAATGCCGGCTTAGATGCCGAACCGGTGGCACCGAATACAAGCGAGGCAAACAGAAAATTAAACAGACGGATTAGTTTTTCGATAATTAAAGAATAGAAGGATTCAGAGCTTTTTTCAGAATCCGGTACAAGTATTTCAGGAAATATGATTATACAGTTTTTCCGCTGTTACACCTTAGTTTTTTATTTTAATATCATTCGAACTTTTTCAATTTTCGGTCCGTTAATTTCAATAACTTCGAATAAATAATTTTCAGTTTCAATAATCTCATTTATTTTCGGAATTTGCTCATATAAAAAGAAAATATATCCTGCCAGCGTTTCAAATTCCTCAGATTCAGGAAGTTCAAATTTATACTTTTCATTCAAATAATCGATTTCAATACGTGCCGAAAAAATAAATTCCCTGTCATTTATTTGTGTTTCGGTATGCAAATCTGCATCATGTTCATCTTCTATTTCTCCGAAAATCTCTTCAATAATATCTTCCATAGTCACAATTCCGGAAGTTCCGCCGAATTCATCAACAACCAATGCAACACTTTTATGTTCTTTCAAAAGTTTGTTCAGTAACTTATTGGCTTGCATGGTTTCAGGAACAATCGGCATTTGAGATAATGCGGATTTTATGGTTTTTGTTTGTTTAAATATCGCTAAAGTATGTACATAACCGATTATATTATCAATATTATCTTTATAAATAAAGATTTTTGAAAACCCGCTTTCAATAAACTTATTTTTTACGGATTCAATCTCGGCAATCACATTTTCGGCAACAATTTCATTTCGAGGAATCATACATTCTCGAATTTTCGTTTCCGAAAAATCCAAAGCATTCTTAAAAATTTTAACATCTCCGGAATTTTCGAAATTTTCATCTGTTTCAACTTCCGTTTCGGCCAAAAAATAATCTAAATCGATTTTTTTTAAACTTGTTTTACCTTTTTCAAAATTTATCTTACGACCTTTAAACAAAGCAATAAACCAAACAGAAAACCAAACACTGAATTTTGCAATCGGATACAATAAAACATAAAACATGAAAACCGGAAAAGCCAATTTAGAAAGAAAGAAATTAGAATTTTGTTTAAAAATTGTTTTAGGCAAGAATTCAGCAGTAACCAGAATCAAAACTGTTGATAACAAGGTTTGAATTAATAATATTACAAAATCATTAGTACTCAACCATCTCTCAATATAAGGTTCGGCAACTTTTGCAAAGAAAATTCCGTATATTACCAAAGCAATGTTATTTCCGACCAACATTGTCGAAATATATTGCCCGGGATTATTCGTAAATATTTTAATAATCCCTGAAGACGTGTTTTTTTGTTTCTTATCGACTTCAATCTTTAAACGATTCGCAGACACAAAAGCAATCTCCATTCCCGAAAAAAAAGCAGAAAAAACCAATGAGATTAAAATGAATAAAAAACCGGATGTTAACATTCTGTTATGTTATTAAACAATTACTTTTAAGTTAAATATTAAATTAAAAATATAAAATTAAAATATTTCTGTTAATTTTGTTTGAAAGTTTGCAAATTAATGAAGATTTCGAATATTAAAAAAATAAAAACACTGGAAGAAGAGAATAAAAGACTTCATGATGAATTGCGCTTAATAAAATCTGATTTCAAGTTGTTATATAAAAGATATTCAGAGATTTTTCATATCATTCCGATTGGTGTTTTATTGTTCGATCAGCATTTAAAAGTTATTGAAACCAACAAAACATTTCTTGAAATTTTTCATATTGAACAAGCTCAAATCATTAATTTTAATCTTGCGGAAATAAGTGATAAAAGGATTTTACCGGCATTTTTGCAAATTAAAAAAGGATTCGAAGGATTTTATGACGGAGAATATCGTACGACATTCAAAAAATTGGATCTTTATATTTCCGTACACACAAAACCCTTTTCTTTTGAATATGAAGATGAAATTATTAAGGGGGGAATTGCACTGTTTAAAGATATTACCGAACACACATTGGCAGAAAGTGCCGTTAACAAATCATATGATACATTCCAAAGAGTTACGGATAATGTAAATGCCGTCATTTATGTAATTGACCCTGCAAATTACAAAATTCTCTTTATGAACAGTAAAGCGAATCAAGTTTTCGGTGAAAAGGTCGGGAAAATTTGTTACAAAGAATTCTTTAACAGAACAAATTCTTGCGAAACCTGTCAAGTAAATATTCTCAAAGAAAAAAATACTTCGATAGGGATTTTTTCAGAAACGGAATATTTTGAAGAAAAAACAGAACAATGGTTTCAATTATCATATGGTTTTATTGAATGGATTGATAACAGAAAAGTAATGCTGTTAACGTCAATAGACATTTCAGAGGTAAAAAAAACTCAAAAAGAATACATTCATCAAAGCAAAGAATTTGAAGATGCTCTACAAAAATTGACTCAACAAAACGAACATATTAATAAACAATCAGAAGAATTAAAAGTATCCGGTGCCATTAAAGATACCATGTTTTCAATCATTGCTCATGATCTCAGAGGTCCGGTCGGTAATATTACAACGGCATTGGATATTATCAGAGATGACATTAACGAACTCAATAAAGACGAGATTTTGGATATTATTAAGCCCTTAAGAAATTCTGCCGGAGCAGCATACAATCTTTTAGTAAATCTTTTATTCTGGGCAAAAAACGAAAGCGGAGAAACCTTCTTCATCAAAGATGAAATATTATTAAATGACATAATTGATGATGTGTTAATCCTTTTCGGTCCGAATATCGAAACAAAAAATATTAACTTAACGGATCATACGGATAAAGAATATTTTATATCTGCAGATGAACACATGGTTAATACGATTATTCGAAATTTAGTTTCAAATGCGGTAAAATATACGAAGGAAAACGGGAAGATTATTCTTGATACGAAAGAAACAAGGGGAAAAGACGGAAAACAATTTATTAAATTCTCCGTTGAAGATGACGGTATCGGGATTTCCGATGAAAATATTTCAAAAATCTTTAACTCTAAAGAGTTTTTTTCCACATACGGTACCAACAAAGAAAAAGGAACCGGAATCGGTATCATTTTGATTAAAGATTTTATTGAAAAACACAAAGGATATCTGGAAATTGAAAGTGAAAGCAATAAAGGTACAAAAATTTCAGTTTTTTTTCCGCTGGATTAAATTATCAACACATTGAAAAATTTAACAGAAAAATACAAAGCAATTGCAAGTATTATTTTTATACTTCTGATTGTTATATTCAGTAGTTTTATTCTTTTTAATTCATTTGAAAAAATATACTTTTCCGGAAATGAAAATGATAATATAAATACCCTTAATCAAGCAGAAAATCTTCTTTTTAAACAATATGCTCAAAATAAACAAACCCTGATTTCTGCACAACGGTTTATTAATTTTATTTTTGAAGACCCTCAAAACATCCGAATAGATTCATCAAATCTTATTAAGCTTAAAGCTCAAAAAAAGGATCAATCATATTATAAAACATTTGAACTTCCTTCCGTTAACATCAAGAATCAATCAACTTATAATCTTAATGCACTTGTTGACAAACAGTTGTATATTAATAATGTGTTTTGTGAAATTTGGCAAAAATCCGGAAATAACTTTGTCAGAATTGCATCGGGAAAGCCGAGTGAAAAAAATAAATTTATTTTCATCAATTCTGCTGAAGAACCGGCACAAACCCTTTTGGCCGGAAGTGAATATATCGAAAATGTTCAAACGAAATCAGATTTAAATTATATTTCATCATTTCCTGTTTATTACGACGGGAAAATAAGCTTTTTTGTAAGTATTGAAAATAACAATAATATGTTATCTTCTGTTAGTTTATTAAATCCTGAGCTTACAAGTAAAATCCTGATTATTAATAAAGAAGGGATAATAATTTCAGGAAATGAAGATAAAAATAATTTACCCGATGAATTAAATCTCGACAAAAATATAATGCAAAGTGTCGAAAATTTAAAAATGAAAAAGTTTGACAATAAAACCTTATATTTTCGTTTTATCCCTGAGCTTTCTGTTTATATCGGATATATACATACTGATTTTGAAACAAATCCGGTTTTGATTAAATCGAAAAAATCCGTCTTCTTCGTTTTTTTAAGTTTGGCAATTATATGTGTATTATTTTATATTTTTCTCGCATACAGATATAAACAAAAACAATCAAAGCATCTTTATAACTTAAAAAATTTGCTCCCTCAAAAATCGGATAATCTGAACTCTTTTGAAAAAATTACGGCTTCATTTCGTCAATACATTTCTGAAATAAATATAATTATTTCTGATATCGTAAAAGGAAAATACGACTCAAAAATTAATGAAACCTACAAAACCGACAAATTATATTCCGGCATAAGAATAATACAAAATGAATTTTTGAAAATTAAACAACAAGAAACAAATCAAATAACTGAACTTAAACTTAAAGAAGATTTTGATAAATCTGCGATACAAATATCCGAAATTCTTCAATACGCATCTGCACTTGAAGACTTATCCCAAAAAATAATCAAGCAAATTTCAGAATTTATCGGTGCTGAACAAATTGCACTATTTATTGTTGAAGAAGATCTTAAAAATAATAAATCGTTAAAAATGTCGGCAAGTTATGCTTATTCAAAACAAAGAACCGGCAATAAAGAGTTAAGCATTAACGAAGGGTTGATCGGAAGAGCCTATTTAGAGAAAAAATCAATTTTTTTAACAGAAATACCTGATAATTACACTTTTATCGAATCAGGTTTCGGCTTTCAAAAACCAAATTGTCTGTTAATTATTCCCTTAATTTTTAATAATGACGTACAAGCGTTGATAGAATTAGGAAGTATTAACATTTTAGAGGATTATCAAATAAAATTCCTCGAAGATATCGGTGAAAATATTGCATCAACCATTGCAAACTTAAAGCATTCAAAACAAACCGAAATACTTCTTAAACAAACAACCGAACAATCTCAAGAAATTGAAGATCAAAGAAAGACTCTGGAAGAAAAAATTAATACACATCGTAAGCAAAACAGAAATCTGGACAAACAAATTCTTCAATTAATAGAAATTATTGACTCTATAAAATCCGTTTCTTTTCTTATTGAATACGATTTAAAAGGGAATATTATGGATGTGAGTTCGAAAGTCATAAATCTATTTGAATCCGATAAAGAAGATTTTATTTCTAAATCACATAAAGATATTATTAAATCTGAAAAATATTCTCAAATCTATCAAAGCTTTTGGGATGATTTAAGCGCTAATAAAACACAATATATTGAAGAAGTCCTGTATGCAGGAAATAAAGAAATAACAATGAAACAAACCTATGTTCCCATAAGAAATGTCAGAAGAAAAATATACAGAATTTTATCAATCGGTACAATTATAGAGTAACTGTGAAATTAATCAAAAACATATCAATTAATAAGCTGTTAATACGTATTGTTTTAATAACCTTTATTTTGTCCGTCGGAATAATTTCGACTGTTTCTGTTTTTAATTTAAAAGCGTATAAACAGAATCGAGATATAAAGATTAATAAAATAACTTCCGAAAAAATTTCCGAAAGCATTAACGGAGAATTCGAAAAAGCAATTTTAACAACTCAATTAATTTCCCGAATTTTTACTGATGAAAATACCGATATATCGGAAAAACTGAAAACAAAACTTGAAAACCTTATTAAATCTGATAACGGCATACAAGGATTATATGTATTTATCGGAGACCCTTCTTTGTATACGGACATTAAAAAAAATCTTTTCAGAGATACGACGGATAATTTCAGCACTTTATCCCTAAATAAAACAGGAAACACCGTTCATTCTTCTTTTTTTGAAACCGATGAATTAAAAATAAATCCCTTAGATTTTAATAAACTGACTAAAAACACAGATATTTTAATTTCGGAACCGTTTAAAATAAAAACAGGCAAAAAATCTGAGTATGTCATCGGATTCACATCTCCTTTTTATCATAGAAATAAGATAACAGGTTTTATATCTGTCCGGTACAAAGCTCGAACCTTCGTCTCAATGATTGCTGAAAATAAGCTTCAGAAATGCAATTTTATCCTTTTATCACCTGAAAAAAGCATTATTGCATATTCCGGAAATACACAAAATATCGGTAAAAATATTTTAAATCTTCACGGAAAAGAATTCAATTTATACAATCAATTACATCAAACGAAACAACACATTCCCGGGAATATCTCAAAAATATTACCGAGTGATACGGATAGGGAATTTGAATTTTTAAGTTCTTGCACGGCATCTTCCGATAAAAATTACAGAAATTTGTTAATCCTTTTTATTATCATAAGTTCGGCCGTTTTTATTATCGGAATTTTGTTGATATTATATCTTATCCGCAAATCATTTCTGCCGTTTAAAAGAATAATCAATTCAACCGAAATGCTGAGTAAAGGAGTAAGCCCGGTTGAAAAAACTGACGATTTACCGCCTGAATACAAAAATACGGCAACTAATTTGAATAAAATTTCACAATTTTACAATGGGATATCTGCATTTTCGGAGCACATTATTTCTGGAAATTTTAACTTTCATCTGGAAGAACGTTCTGAAAATGACAATCCTTCAAAAGCTTTAAATAAAATTTCGGATTTTCTCAAAGACCGAAAAGAAGAACAAACAAGTGAAGAAAGAGAAACGTCACTTCAGCTATGGATGCGAAAAGGGCGTTTCGAAATTTCCGAAGCAGAACGTAACAGTTCTAAGGATATTGCTAATCTTTCATACAATATTATCCGTTCCGTCGTAAATTATATTGATGCATTAATGGGCGGAATTTATTTGTATGACAAAGAAAACGAAGCTATTGAACTTATTTCGGCCTATGCTTATGAAACTCAAAAGCATTTTAATGTCCGTTTTAAGCCGGGCGAAGGAATCGTAGGAGCCTGTATTTTAGAAAAGAAAAAAGTTGTATTAAATAACATTCCTGAAGATTATATAAAAATTGCAACCGGCTTGGGCAGCGGGACACCTTCATTTATTGCCGTTATACCGATTGTTTTTAAAAATGAAATAAATGCAGCCGTTGAAGTTGCTTTTATGAATAAACCCGAAGATTATAAAATAGAATTTATTGAACAACTGAGTGACAGCATCGGTGCTTGGATTGATGCTTCTCTTGTAAGCACTAAAACAGCCGAATTGTTGGAGATTTCACAAAAACAAACCAAAGAATTAGCTGATAAAGAAGATGAATTAAACAAAAAAGTAACTGAATTACAAGAGATTCAAGAAAAAACCGCCGAAATTAATACCCGTTATGAAAGCATGCTTAATGCTGTTAATCAATCAATTATGACCGTTGAATACACACTTGACGGAACCATCATTAATTGCAATTCCGTTTACACTGAAATAATGGGTTTTGAACCGGATGATATCAAAGGTAAAAACGTATTGGAAATTGTTCAGGATCAATCCGAAAGTTTAAAACAAATTATTGAAGAAGTTAAAATAGGAAAAACAGTAAAAAAAGAGGTGAAACGCTATACAAAAGACGGAAAAGAAAAAACGCTTACGGCAACCTATACACCTTATCTTGATAAGGAAGGAAAAATCAGCCAAATTCTTTTCTTTGCATTTGACCTCATAAATATTGATATAAATCAATAAATAATTACGATATTTGCGAATAATTTACAAAACAAAAATTTCATAAAATGAATACAGAAACTTCATATCTCGGACTAAAATTAAGAAACCCTCTAATTGTGGGAAGTTGCGGACTGACAAACTCAGTTGAAAACATTAAAGAACTTGCCGATAACGGTGCCGGAGCAATCGTTTTAAAATCAATTTTTGAAGAAGAAATTCTCATGGAATATTATGCAACAATTAAAAATGCTGATGCTGATGAATTAAAATATCTTGATTATTACGACTATAAAATCAAACAGAATAATGTTCAAAAATACATTGAGCTTATAAAAGAAACAAAAAAATCTGTTGATATTCCCGTAATTGCCAGTATCAATTGCACAAGTTCTCACGAATGGACCTATTTCACTCAAAAAATTGAAGAAGCCGGTGCCGATGCATTAGAGTTGAATATTTTTATGATGCCCTACCTGAAAGATAAAACGGGAACCGATAATGAAAATATTTATTTTGAAATTATCGAAAAGGTTAAATCACAAGTTAAAATTCCGGTATCGATAAAAATGAGCCATTATTTTTCAAATCTCGGACGTTTCATCGAAAGATTATCCGAAAAAGTCGACGGTTTGGTTTTATTCAATCGTTTCTACAGCCCGGATTTTGACATTGACAATGAAAAACTGTTTGCCGGACACATTTACAGTTCTAAATTTGAAATGCATATTCCGCTTCGATGGATAGCAATGACACACGGACATATTCATTCTGACATTGCTGCATCAACGGGAATTCATTCCGGTGCCGATGTTATCAAAATGTTGCTTGCCGGTGCCGATGCAACCGAAATTGTAACCACAATTTATCAACACGGTCCCGAAAAAATTAAAAGTATGCTTGGTGAACTCGAAGATTACATGAAAAAACACAATTACAACAGCATCGATGATTTCAAAGGAAAGTTAAGCTTGAAAAAAGCTGAAAATCCTTCGGCATTTTATCGTGTTCAGTTTATGAAATATTCGGAGTTTGAAAAATAAGAATACCGAAAATTAAATGTATAACCGTCAGGCCAGATTTTAACAATCGGTCTGACGGTTTTTTTTAATAAAATATTATAAATTTGAATAGTGTAAACCTCTTTTATTATAATAAATTAAAATTTATACAATAATTTTTTATATAAATTTGCGTTTACACAGATGTTAAGCAGCATTAAAACAAAATAAAAATTTAAAATAAAACAATTGACATGAAAACACTAAAAATCTTTTATGTGGCAGCAATAGTAAGTGTGCTATCTTTTTCTTGTAATGTATTTGAAGGATTGCAGCCCGACAGTATTAATTATACAGAAATAAATAAAACTATTACTTTGTCTAATCCAGATTCTATTAATGGAGCATGCAAGGATTTAGTTTTTGAGATTAGAGAAACAGATTCATTTGAAAATACTGTAATAATAAAAGAAAATAATGAATTTATTTTATGCGATGGATTCAATAATATCATTGCAAATATTGATGATGGAAAGGTATTGCCACTTGATGAAAATCAAAAAATATCTAAGTATGGTAATTGGGATAGTCCTAGTGGTATTTGTTTAGATGAATTTGCAGGAAAAGGTGAAAAATATATTGGTTATCAGTCTGGATCTTGCCCGTCAGGAGTTACAAATTATTATTATGGTTGGATAAGAATTGAATTATCTTCTGATAAAAATATATTGAAAATAATAGACAGAGCGATAAACTATACAGAAGGTAAATATATAAAAGCAGGACAAATTGAATAAAAATAAATTACCACTTTGAAAATTAAATCCTTCGTCTATTTAGCAAGGCCAAAATTTGTTTTTATTGGGTCAGAAAGATTTTTGAAATTGTTCATTTGGGAACAGAAAATCATTTTGAATTATTGTTGAAATACAAAGAAATTTTTTACGAGGTTAGATGAAAAACGCTGCTTAACAACGCATATAAAACATAAGGGGTACATTGTTTTATGGAACTTTTGTCCGTTTAATCAGCTTCGCCAAATCTACGATTTGACGTTTAAGTCAAATAGTTTAAATTTGTGTCAAACGTATATTTGGCTATGTGCAAAACGGACAAGATATTCTTTCAAAACCCTTACGATTTCATATACCCACGTTAATACTGCGCATAAAATAAATATCAATTAATAAAAAGGAAGTAAAAATGAAACGAAAAACACTCATTTCCTTAATGATTGCATTAATGATTTCGACAAATCTTTTTGCACAAAAAACGTCTGATATTCCGGGAAGTAAAGACAACCCCTTAATATCAAGATTAAACGGCTCTTTTATCGGCTTTTACAATACCGAGAAATGGGATACTTATATTTTGCCGGTTTCTAAAATTGAGAAAATTGACGGACAAAATGCTTGGAGCAAAAAACTGAAATTAGAAGGTGAAGTTAACAGGATTCAATACACAGCGGCAAAAGAAAATAATGCATCTTTTGTGTATATGAATTATATGTCGGCATTAAAAAAATCCAATTGGGAAATACTGTTCAGCGGTAACGGAGAAGATGAATTAGGCAATGACAGCTATGAATGGCAATTCAGCATGTTTCAGGAAGGGCTGGGTTTGGGAGATAAATTCGGCAGCGAATATAATTTTCGCGGCGGGAAGTATGCCTATATTGACGCAAAATTCGAAGAAAATGATACGTCTTTTTATGCCGTGATTTACATCGTTGAAAAAGATGATTATACTTTAATTAATCAAGATATCATAAAAGTAAAAAATCCTGATGTCGGTTTGGTCACTGCCAAACTTTTGACAGAAAAAATTGATAAAAAAGGACATTCGGCACTTGACGGCATATATTTTGAAACAGGTAAATCAATAATTACTGAAAAATCTGCTGCTGCTCTCAAAAATATTGCAAAATATCTGAATAACCATAAAGACAAGAAATTCTTTATTGTGGGACATACCGATAATGTCGGGAATTTTCAATCTAATATGACTTTATCCGAAAATCGTGCAAAAGCGGTTATGAATGAACTGGTAAGCCAATTCGGAATCAATCCCGAGCAATTAAAAGCATACGGAGCAGCAAATTTATGTCCGATGACTTCAAATACAACCGATGCCGGAAAAGCAAAAAACAGAAGAGTGGAAATTGTTGAGCAATAATTTTTTTTTCAAATTCATAAAATAAGTTGATAATATCAAAAAGAGCAAGATAAAACTTGCTCTTTTTGATAAATCAGGAATATATACTTATTCCGATATTGCTTTATTTGCTTTTTTGACAAAGAAAGTATTTTCGTTAAATCAATAAAGATTAATAATCCTCCGATAAGCATTAAACCGTCATGCAAAATTCGGAACCACATCCGGTTTTTTTCATACTCGGCTTTTATAATTTACCAAAAATTTTTTTTGCATTCGTATTTGTAATATTTGCGAGTTCTTCAGCAGAAATATCTTTAATTTCAGCAATTTTTTCGGCAATATAAATTAAATGAGCACTTTCATTTCGTTTTCCTCTTTTCGGAACCGGTGAAAGATACGGCGAATCGGTTTCCAAAACAAGATGCTTTAAATCAATTTCTTTAACGACTTTATCAAGCCCCGCATTTTTAAATGTTACAATACCGTTAATGCCGATTTTAAATCCGCCGAATGAGATTATTATATCGGCTTGTTCCGGTGTTCCGGTAAAACTGTGAAAAATCCCGGAAAGATTTTCATCATTCAACTTATCAATAATTTCAGAAACCTCATCAAATGCCTCACGAACATGAATAATAATCGGCAGATTAAATTCCTTAGCAAGCAGAATTTGTTTTTCGAATGCTGTTTTTTGTTGTTCGATATAAGTCTTATCCCAATATAAATCAATACCGATTTCGCCGACAGCAACGGCATTTTCGCTTTGCAAATGTTCTCTGACGACTTGTATTTCTTCTTCAAAATTCTCTTTTACATCGGAAGGATGCAAACCGAAAGCAAGAAAACAATGTGCGGGAAATTTTTCGGCTAAATCAATTTGTGCGGGAATATAAGATGAATTTATGCCCGGCAATACCATTTTCGATATACCGTTTTCAATTGCATTATTTACAACTTCGTATTTGTCTTTATCAAATTCATTGACATACAAGTGAGTATGGGTATCAATTAAATTCATTGCTTGTTTATAATTTTCAAATTAGCTCGTAAATGTATTCCTTTTAATCAATTAATTAACTTTATTCATCAGCAAAAATTTGTGTATCGCTTATATTTTTTTATTTTTGATGTTAAACAATTAAAAATATTCTAAAATGAAAAAGATTAATTTATACATTTTTATTTTCCTTTCATTTATTATATTTTCCTGCAATAATTCAGGGGATGAAACAAAAACAAATACTGACACGGATACTGTTTCTTTAAAAACGGAAAACAATATCCAAAAAGATACTCCGGCAGATGAACAGACTGTTGATATATTCTCCGATTTGGAAATCTTACCCGAAATTTTCAAAAAAGATGACGCTGTTTATGAAAAATTCAGTAAGTATATGTCGGAACTTCGATCAAACATTACTTCTGAGAAAGGAATAATTGCTGTTTTAAAACTGCAAGATACTTATAAAGAAAATTTTTACAATTTACTTTATCAGTATTTTAATACGGAAGGCGGAGGGAATATGAGCAGTGACGCGTGGCAAAAAGTTGAAAAAGAGTTGAAATCAATCGGATTTATACCGATTTATACCGAAGGGGACTTTGTTTATATGGAAAAATCGGAGATTTTAAAAGATGAAATAAACAAGTATGCATCCGAACCCTTTAAATTAAAAATTGAATTTGATAATAATTACAACAAAGCACTCGGCGGCGAATATCCGTATTCCGCTCTTGACCAATATTTTGACGCTTTTGAAAGCGGTTATAAATTATTCGTTAAATATCCCGAAACAGATTATTATAAAAATATTGAAGATAAATTTACGGATATTTTGATAATGTTTACAGATATTCACAAAGTGAAAAACGAATGTTTTGAAGGCGAATTGCATGCCGAATTTTATCCGTGGAGTACAATCTGCAACCTTCCCGACCTATTTACTGAACGTTTCCCAAACACTGTTTTTACACCGGTTTTTGAGAAAATAAAAGAAAACATGTCTGAATTTTCAAATCCCAAAGAACCGATTTACCTTATAGTAACGGATATTTTTGACGGTAAAAAAGCGTATCTTTCCGGAAGAAATAAAGTTTGGGAATATTTGAAAAAAGGAATTGATGTAGTACACAGCATTAAAGTAAAAAATAAAGAAGCAGAAGATGTTTATTATGTAACATATCGCTTTTATTCCGATAAAACCAAAGCCGATAATGCTTTAAATAAAATTAAAGAAACGCTTAATAATGCCGAAATAAAAACAGTTCAAATTGATGAAAACGGCTATGTAAACGAAATCTGATTATATTTAAAACATCTGATAAAAAACCGGCAATAATTTCTTATTTGTATGAAAAAAACCGTTTTATTTTTGATAATTCTCCTATATGT
>JANTGL010000008.1 GCA_024762915.1 Bacteroidales bacterium
GTTATAAATTATGCTTCAAAAACAGTTTCGACTTTTTTTGCCGTATTGGATTTAATTTTACTTTTGTAAAATTGTCTGAAATTTTTTTTAAATTAAAATTAATATAAAATAAGAAATATGAAAAGAGTTTATACATTCGGGAATAAAAAAGCCGAAGGAAAAACAGAAATGAAAAATTTGCTCGGCGGAAAAGGAGCAAATCTTGCTGAAATGAATCTTGTTGGTGTTCCGGTTCCTCCCGGATTTACGATTACGACGGAAGTTTGTACAGAATATAATCAACAGGGAAAAGATAAGGTGGTTGAATTATTAAAATCCGAAGTTGAAGCAGCTGTTAAACATATTGAAAATATTATGGGAACGAAATTCGGGGATAAAGAAAATCCCTTGTTGGTTTCAGTTCGTTCGGGTGCCAGAGTTTCTATGCCGGGTATGATGGATACCGTATTAAATCTCGGTTTAAATGATGCAGCTGTTGAAGGAATTGCAAAAAAATCAGGTAATGCTCGTTTTGCATGGGATTCTTATCGCCGATTTGTTCAAATGTACGGCGATGTTGTACTCGGTATGAAACCGGAATCAAAAGAAGATATTGACCCTTTCGAAGAAATTATGGAAAAACTTCAAGAGGAAAAAGGATATAATTCAGACCTTGATTTCACAACAGATGATTTTAAAACACTTGTTGCTCAATTTAAAGCAGCGGTTACAAATCAAACCGGTCATGCTTTTCCTGATAATCCGTGGGAACAACTTTGGGGAGCCGTAATGGCCGTTTTCGACAGTTGGAATACCGACCGTGCGATTTATTACAGAAGAATGAATAAAATTCCGGAAGAGTGGGGAACAGCAGTCAATGTTCAAGCAATGGTTTTCGGAAATATGGGGCAAAACTCAGCTACAGGAGTTGCTTTTAGCCGTGATGCGGGAACCGGTGAAAATATCTTTAACGGAGAATATCTTGTTGATGCTCAAGGCGAAGATGTTGTCGCAGGTGTAAGAACGCCGCAGCAAATTACGCTTGAGGGTTCTAAAAGATGGGCTAAATTGGCTAACGTCACTGAAGATGACCGAGCAAAAAAATTCCCGTCTCTTGAAGAAAGAATGCCTGAGCAATATAAAGAACTTAATGCAATTCAAGATAAACTTGAAAAACATTATAAAGATATGCAAGATCTTGAATTTACCGTTCAAGACGGTAAGTTATGGTTATTACAAACTCGTAACGGAAAAAGAACCGGAGCTGCAATGGTAAAAATTGCAATCGATATGCTTAATGAAGGTATGATTGACGAAAAAACAGCCATTATGCGTCAAGAACCTGAAAAATTAGATGAACTCTTACACCCGGTCTTTGAAAAAGATGCGATGGCTGCTGCCGAAATTCAGGCAAAAGGTTTACCGGCTTCTCCCGGAGCTGCAACTGGTCAATTAGTGTTTTTTGCCGATGAAGCCGGAAAATATGAAAATACAATTCTTGCTCGTATTGAGACATCTCCCGAAGACCTTGAAGGAATGAATGTTGCAAATGGAATCTTAACGGCAAGAGGCGGTATGACCTCTCATGCTGCCGTTGTTGCAAGAGGGATGGGGAAGTGCTGTGTGTCGGGTGCCGGTTCAATAAAAATTGACTATAAAGCACGTACGATGAAAACCGACGGTAAAACTTATAATGAAGGTGATTGGATTTCATTAAACGGCTCTGAAGGTGTTGTTTATGACGGAAAAATTGAAACAATCTTGCCGAAAGTCGGTGGTGATTTCGGAAAAATTATGGAGCTTGCCGATAAATATTCACGGATGTATGTTCGTACGAATGCGGATACTCCTCATGATTCACAAGTGGCTCGTGATTTCGGTGCAAAAGGAATCGGTCTTACCAGAACGGAACACATGTTTTTCGAGGGCGATAAAATTGTAGCCATGCGTGAAATGATTCTCGCTGAAGATGAAGCCGGAAGAGTAGAAGCTTTAGAAAAATTATTACCGATTCAACGTAAGGATTTCGAAGGGATATTTGAAGCCATGCATGATCTTCCCGTGACGGTTCGTTTGCTTGATCCGCCCTTGCACGAATTTGTTCCGCATGATGATGAAGGACAACAAGAAATGGCTGATGTTATGGACGTTGATATAAAAGTTATTAAACAAAAAGTTGAAGATTTATCAGAGTTTAATCCGATGCTCGGACACCGAGGTTGTCGTTTGGGAAATACTTACCCTGAAATTACAATAATGCAAACTCGTGCAATCATTGAAGCTGCTTTAAATTTGAAACAAAAAGGCGTAAATGCTCATCCCGAAATCATGATTCCTTTAACGGGAACGTATGAAGAAATGAAGATGCAAGAAGATATTGTACGAGATACGATTAAAAAGATCTTTGCTGAACGTAATGATAAAATTGATCATTTGGTAGGAACAATGATTGAAATTCCGCGTGCAGCTTTAACAGCAGATAAAATTGCTGAATCAGCAGAATTTTTCTCATTCGGAACAAATGATTTAACACAAATGACATTCGGGTATTCTCGTGATGATGCCGGTAAATTTTTACCTATTTATATCGAAAAAGGGATATTAAAAAATGATCCGTTTGAAGTATTGGACCAAACAGGTGTCGGACAATTGGTTAAAATGGCTTGTAAAAAAGGTCGTCAAACACGCCCGAACATCAAATTGGGTATTTGCGGCGAACACGGAGGAGAACCTTCATCAGTTGAATTCTGTCACAGAACAGGATTAGACTATGTAAGCTGTTCACCGTATCGTGTACCGATTGCAAGACTTGCTGCAGCACAAGCTACAATAAGAGAAACATTGTAATTAAAGGTTTCCTGAAATTAAAAAAGACAAGTTATATTAACTTGTCTTTTTTAATTTCCTTTATTTTAGAAACTTTAATTTTCCAGTAAATTTTTCATCTTTTTCAAAAGCAGTTTGTAGTTGGTCGGTTTTGTAGTATAATCATTCATTCCAACTTCAAAACAATGGTTTTTAACTTCCGAAGATGCATTAGCCGTAACAGCAATAATGGGGACATGCGAATCGGTTCCGATTTCTGCTTCTCTTATTTTTTCGGTTGTTTTAAATCCGTCCATTAAAGGCATTCTAATATCCATTAATATAATATCAACTTTAGTTTCCGAGAATTTTTCGAGAGCTTCTTTTCCGTTTTCGGCAATAATAATTTTATTAACTAATTTTTCAATATTTAATGTCATTACTTTGCTGTTGATTATATCATCTTCAACTAATAAAACATTGGCATCTTTAAGGAGAATTTTTCTGTGCGGAAAAGATTCTGATACAATTTCGGAACTTAAATCTTTTGTATCGCTGACAGCTTCAATCGGTATTTCTTCAAAATTTAAATTAAAAAGTGTAGTGAAAATTTCAGTATCGTTATTAATTGTTAAATATCCGTTTAATGTTTCGGATATTTGATTAATTATTTCTAAATCTTTTATATTATTAATAAAGTTTTCGGCACTTAAATTTTTCGGAAAAATTAAATTGTCTGTTTTGCATGAAATTTTAATTAAAATAACTTCGTTTTCAGTTTCTTGTGAAACAATATCAATTTTTAAAGGATTTTCATTTGAATGGTTATAGAAAAAATCAATTGTTGAAATTAATATTTGCATAAAACTGATTCGATCACCATATACTTTTTCTTTAAGATCGGAAGATAAAAATAAATTAAAACGAAGTTTTGCATATTTATCTGTTTGGAAAAGGCTTATTGTTTTTTTTATTATTTCGTTTAATTTAAATAAGGTTTTTTCACCCGTTAAATGTAAAATGTTGGATTTCGTATTTTTTGATATTTTATTTAGAATTGAGGCTAAATTACTGATTGACAGTTCAACCTCATCTATAGCATCTTCACTGATTGATTCTCGTTGATGATTAATAATTCCGGTAATATTATTTAAAGGGGTTCTTATTTCATATGATAAAGAAGAAATGAATTTATCTTTCTCAAGTAATTTATGCTTAGTTATAATTAATTCTTTTTCGTGTTTACTGATCGTTTGTTGTTTTAATTTGAGATTAAATGCAATCAGTGCATAAACCAATAAATAAGCAAACAGATATCTCATGGTAATATCTGTAGAATAATCTGTCCAAAAATCAAAGTGATTCGGGATAAAAAATATTCCCAGATTAATACTCAGAAATATTAAAGACCAGATATTGTAATTTTTATATTTAGCCGTAAATGCAAGCATTACCGGATAAACAAGACCCCACATTAAACCGGTTTTGTTTCCGGCACCGATTAAAGTTATTAAACTAAATAAACCGGTAAAAATAAGAATAGTAATTGCTGAATAAAGTTTATAATTTAAACTGATGTTTATTGAAATTATAATAATTGTAAAAATAATAAAAAAGGAAAAAAGAACATAACCGATAGTTTGTTCAAAGAAAAAAATATGTGCAAGAGCAAATATTAAACTTGTAACAGCAGAAACAGATAAAATAAAATTTAATAACAAAAATTGATGACGAGATTCATCCTGAAGATCAAAAATCCTTTTGTTCTTTAGTAATTTGAGTATTGAATGAAATAATGTCAAAATTTATTTTTGGTGTAAAAATTTATGTAAATATAGTGTAAATTTTTTTTATTGCTAATTTTATTAATGAAATTCTTCCGGAATCATATTTTTAATTTTTATCTTGAGTTGTATTTGTGTCGATATTGATATGTTGAATATCAAAACTTAATTCGGTTATGTCTGATTCGCTGAATGTATTTTTCCAAACAATATCCATTTCGGCAAATTGCATATCGGTGATTTTTCCCGGAATTTCAAAGATTAAAGTAAAATTTTCAGATTCGTTTTTTTGAAGTATCTTGATTTTTTCCTTTGAATTAACAGGTGCCCATTCTTTTCCGTCTGAAGTTCTTAACACACATTGTGTCGGATTAATAATACCGATTTTGTCTCCTGTATATGTGCATTTGAATTTTATCGCCGTTTCATCTGTTTGCTTCTTTAGTTTTAACATATTAATCTTAAAACTGTTGTTTTTTAAGGTATTTTCAGAGGGTGGTAAATGAAAATCCGGAGTTTCAATAATTTTTCCTTCTGAAGGAAATGTGTAAAATCCGCCCGGTTTAAAATCTATATTATCAACCAAATAATTTGTTTGCCCGGCTGACTTAACAGTAATCGTTTCTTTCTTCCCGGGTTTGAGAATTTTTCCTTTTTTTAAAGATTTCGGAAAATAGGAGTTGTTGTTCAATACAAATTTGCATTTGTCTTTATAAGCAATTACATAATTATCTGACTTATTATTAATATCAAGACCTAATTTTACGAAATCCGCTTTAGATATAATATTTACAGCTTTTAAAATGATACCGAATTGTTCCCCGAAAGTTGCATCATAATAATAATTTGTCATTTTTGATGATTTTTGAGAAAACCCTGATATACATATAAATAATGCAGCAATTAAAATAGATTTTTTCATAATTTTTGTATTCAATTTTTTACAATATTCTTAAAAGTTAACAAAGAGGAACATTCTTGAATATCCCTCTTCTCATTGTTTGGTGTTTTGATATTTTATTTCTCTTCCTTGTCTATTTCTGATTTATCAGTATTAAATTGAAATGCAATAACTTTATAATCATCCCCGCGTTGAATAAATTTTAATTTTTCATAAACAGGAGTTCTTTTATCTGTTTCACATTTGAATTTTAAAGTTACCGTTGTTACCCCGTTATTTGTATTTGCAGAAAATGCGTAACGATCATATTTTTTGATATTTCCTAAACTAGAAGCATGTTGATCGAAAACATCATAAAAGTCATCTTTTATGCCGGCATCAATTACAAATTCTTGATCTAATATTGTTTCCATCGCTTTTTCATCTTGATTATTGAAAGCTTTAAAGAAACTGTCTGCAACCTTTTGTGCTCCGTCAACCGATTCGCAACTTGTAAAGGAAACGAACCCTAAAATTAATAATATACCGAATAATTTTATTTGTTTCATATGTATTTTTTTAAAAGATTTATAAAAATGCAATATAAGAAAAAAACAATTGTTTCTAATAAAAAATAAGCAATTTTTTATGAACAGTATCATACTATTGATGAAATAATGCTTAGTTTCACTATTTCTTAAAAAGCGTTTAGAAATTTATGGATTTCTTTTTGATTTTGAGAATTATTCATTGCTTTTGAAATAATCTTTTTTTCACGATTGGTGAGATGCCAGCTGACCGATATATGTCGTTTATTACTGTTAATCCGGAGGTTTATAAAAACAATTTTTTCGCGAAGGTCTTTTTGAGTTTGTCGATACAGATTTTCACCGTTCATTTTTTGGAAATTAAAATAATTATTCACGGCACCTTGAAAAGGTTCAGTTAAATCCGTTAAGAAATTAAATTCGGAAGATCTGTCACTTTTCCCGTCACAACTTATATTTATAAAAATGATTTTGTCGGTTTTTTTTATAAACCAATCCGAAAAAGCAGATAAAAACTGTAATGATGTTGATAAACCGTAATTGTCATTCATACCGGCATCCGAAAGTTTAAGGCGATCTTTTCCGGGCATGGAAACATAAGGTGATATGAACGGAAAACTTGCATTCATCCGAATAGCGGTTGTAAAACGCAGATTTTCGGAACCGTAATACTTGTATTTATTCAGAAAATCAATATTTATTTTTTCATTGCTGTTTTGAATGGTCTTGAAAGGGGAACATAAAAATGAAATGCCGGTAGGTGAAATCATAACTTTTCTCCCGTTTTCAATCTCGGCAGGACTGAAAATCAGCATAGGAATAACAGCTTCAAATTCCGGTTTTTTATAGGCCGATATTGCTTTGTCAAGAATTGAAAAAGTATGTTCATTAAAAGATTTTTCGAGCATGTATGCTCTGTCTTTATAATAAAAATTATCATTGTATTTAAATTTTTGAAAGATGTAGAATAAATCCGATGAAACATAGCTGAATGCAATCGGATTTAACATGTCTTTTGAAAGATTATTTATAATCGTATCGTTATGCCAAGTTTTAATTTTATTATTCATCTTTTTCAAATAAAGCTCTCTTGCATAGGCAGCTCCCAGCATTCCCCCCGAAGCTCCGGTTATTAATTGAACGTGTTCAAAAAAATGATTGTTTGTGATTACATCTAAATATGCTAATATTGAAAAAGTCCATACACTTGCTTTTAAACCGCCGCCGGCTGTATTTACAAATACAAATGAAGATTTTTGTTTCGAATCTGCAAGCTGTTGTTTTCGTTTTTCCAGAATTTTCAGAACGGTCTCATAATCTTTTTCTTGAATCTTATGATAATCTTCCGTTGACACAGAATCTTTTGGTTTAAGATTGTAATTTATCCCGTATGCCGATTGATGGTAATCAAGAAGTCCTCTTTGATTGGCTTGAGACAGAAGAATTAAGAACAGAATAAAAATAAAAGCAGACCATTCTTTAAAAAAAGCATAAACTGTTGTAAAAGCGATAACAATAAAAGAAATTAGCAGCATAATGCTAACTGCAGCCGGAAGAATAAATGCGGGAAATTCTTTATACAATCCCAGAATAAAAATAATTAAAATTAAAACTCCGGAATATAATAATACGTCGGTATGATTATGGACTAAAACTTTTTGGATTTTTTTCGGGTCGTAATGTTCAAAAATTTGAGTTCGTTTAATTTTAGAAGGGTTTTTTAAATACGTTTTTACTGTCCAAAAACGGCTGGTAGCATCCGGGGTATGTGTTTTTTTCCATTCTTCATCTTGATTACGAATTTTTTCAATTGTTTTCGGAATCTTTTTTTTCTTCTTTTTTAGTTTTTCTTCCAAAATATTTAAATCAATATTTCGAGTTTTAAACCATTTAAATGAAAGAAAATATAATAATGAAATTCCTGCAAATAATCCTAAACAGTTAAGAATGATTTCAAAGCTTGAGAAATATTGGACATATATTTGGAAATCTATTGATTTGACATAGTAAGTTATAATAAAAGTAAAGGGGATAATGAAATTATTCAAGGAAAATTTGTAGAAAGGATTTTTTACCGTAGCAAGAAACGGAAAAAGATAAGCATTAGAAATATATCCTGAAATATGAAAAGCAATAAAAAAAATACCGAAACTGATTCCCAATATAAAATAAGAGATGAAATTGACTTTATGTAAATATTCCGGCGAGAAAAATAAGGAGGGGATTCCGTATTTTGAACCGAAATTCCCGCTGATAATCATAAAAGCAAAGAGCCATAAAAGAAACAGAAATCGATTTCGACGAAGGTTTACCAATAATAATCTTACAGGTAAAAATTGTATGAAATTATGATATGCTTCTATGATTTTTTTCATAGTAATAAATATATTTCAAAATTTTTATTACTACAAAAATATCAGAATTTATTTAAAACCTGTGTATTTGTCCGAAACAATTCAATCGTCTTAAATCAAAAATTGGTATTTTATAATTTTGTATGAATAATTTTTCCGGTTTGCCAACGTTCTCCGTTTTGATATTGTATGAAATAAATGCCTGAAGGATATTTGGATAAACTGATGCGGAATGAGCTTTTTTTCTGAATATCAAATCGTTGCAAAATCTTTCCTGAAACATCCGCTAAAAACATTTCTTTCATATCTCCGCTGAATTCAATATTCAGAATATCAACAGTCGGATTGGGGTAGTATTTTACTTTTCCGGGAATTACCGTGTCGTCAATATGTGTAGCATCAGTTGTGTCAACAGCACTTGTATCTTTAGTTATTGAATTATCGGCAATGTAGGATGTATCTTGAATTTCGTCTTCGTTATAAACAAGGTCTTCTTCACAATCGGGAATGCTGAGATATTGATTAATTAATCGAATAAAGACATCGTTTAATAATTCAACTTGATATTCATCGGTTGTGGGCTTGATATGGGTATTTCCGATACCGCTGTCATCGGTTAAAAAAACATACGTTCCGTTTGTAGCAAGCGCGATTGAGCGCATCAAATATTCGGTACTTTTATCAATTCCGCTTGCAGTAACGGGAACGATACGAATGCCTTTTGCAGCTGCTTCTTTTGTTATTTTCTGCATTTTTTTAACACTTTCAGCATCGGAATGGGGCGGTGCATCCAATATCAGGAAAACAACTTTTGTTAAAGCATCTTCAGACCAACTTAATTCATTGATTGCCGTATTTAATCCTGCATCAACCGCTTCGGGAAAATCACCCCCGCCGCCGGCATTTTGTTTATTTATAAAACTTATTGTCTGTTTAATGTCTTTTGAAAAATCTGATTTTTGTGTCAGATAGGAATCGTGAATATCTCGGTAAAACACACTTGCCGTATTAACGGTAATGTCCTTATGCTGTTTTTGAATTTTGTTTAAGACATCTTCTAATTCTGCTTTCAAGTAGGCAATTTCATCACCCATTGAACCGGTTGCATCAACAACAAATGCAATATCTGCCTTTTCGGGAACAAAACATTCTGCAGGAATACTGATAAAATTTATTCCGTCGTGAAATTTATCGGGTTTTAATAATTTATAGGATTGACCCTTGTCCGTAATGTTGATGTAAATATCCTTGTCAGAATATGTTTCGTTTAAAAGATTAAGCCAAAGTTCTGCTTTCCCCGTATTATCGGTTGATGCTGCCCAAATGGTATCCCCTTTTTTGGTTTGCAGAAAGACTTTCGCATTAACCAAAGGTCTGTCTTTATAATTTGTAACCTGAACACAATATCTGTGCTGAGGCATCATATTCCATACAGACTTGTATGTTTTAAGTTGATTTTCGGAAATATCTTTCCAAAGTTCCCATTTTCCGTAATCGTTAAGCTCTCCTGCCGTTAATAATCCGCTTCTTGCCGAGGCTTCTCCGCTGCCTGTTTTATCTTTTTTTATCATTGCATAATCAGAAACTTCATATTCAGCAACCGGTCTGTCACTTCTTGTATGATATCCTAATGCTTTTTTTGATTTCCTGACTCCGAGAGCCGAAACGACAACTTCGTCAAGTTCTTCTTCGGAAGCTGACATAATTACATTTATAGTATCTCTTATTATTCTTTTCTGAATTGTTTTCAATCCGATATATGAAAAAACAAGATATTTTGATTTAGAATTTATTTTTATGGAGTAAGTTCCGTCTTCTGCAGTCATTGTTCCGTTTGAAGTTCCTTTTTCCAATACGGAAACTCCGGGAAGTGCTGCACCGCTTTCGTCAGTTACTTTTCCGGTAATCGTTTTTTGTGCAGAAGAAATATTTATTGTAAAGAGACTAATAAATAAGAAGGAGTATAATAATTTCATTGCAATTTTATTTTAAAGGTTTACATATTTTAGATAAAGTTTTCAAATGAAATCCATAAAATAAATTTAAAAATCCGATAAAAGAAAAAGCTCGCCAAAATTGACGAGCTTATTCAAAAAAGTCAAAGAATAAATATTAAATTACTTTTACATTTACTGCATTTAATCCTTTTCTGCCTTCGGTTAATTCAAATTCAACGGCATCGCCTTCATGAACTTCATCAATTAAACCTGATACGTGTACGAAGTATTCACTTTTTGATTCTTCGTCAATAATGAAGCCAAAACCTTTGGAGTCATTAAAAAATTTTACTGTTCCTTTTTTCATTGTATTGTAATATAAATTTTAAAAATGCAAATGTAAGTATAATTATTTTAATATCCGTATTTTTATTTTTTTAAAATTAATATAATTTTAATTTGTTAACCTTTTGCTAACTTGCTTTTTTGTTTTCGTTTGTTTCTTGCATTATTTTTGCAAATAATAAAATAGATTATTTATTCTATTTTTTAAATAGCAAGACTGAACAAATAAGGGATTAATAATAATCTCTGAACGAAAAAATAAAGACATTCATCAAAGATTATTTACATTCTGTCAAACGAATGCAACTAATTTCTTGATTTGTCTGTCTTAAATACTGAAAATACTATATATTTGCACAAATTTTTTTTTAAAAAAATGACTATTATGAAATTCACTTCACACAAATTTTTTATTTCGTTAATTCTTATCATTTTAACGAGTTTTTATTCCTTTGCTCAAACAGGTCCCGGCGGTGTCGGGAATACCGACGGAACTTCAGGACAACCTAAAAATGTTCTTTGGCTTGATGCAAGTACTTTAAGTTATGCCGACGGAGCTGATTTAACTCTTTGGAATGATATTTCAGGAAACGGAAACGATTTAATACAATCAAATTCAAGTTTTACACCAATTTTCAGAGACAATGCCGGTAATATTAACGGTCACCCGCGAGCGGAATTCTCAAAATCAAATAACAGAATGGTTATTAATCCTTTTGATGATATGCCGAATTCGGGAATAACGAATTTTGTTATATATAAAACTGCTGCAGGAGACGGAAATGACGGGCTTATTTCATATAATACTTCAAGTCAGGATAATGCTTTCCTTTTATTTGACAGCAACAATCAAAGAATGTATATTAACGGTAATGTCAATACTGCCGGAGAAGATTTCAGTTCGGGTAGTTGGTTAATGATGGCTGACAGATGGAAAAGCAGCGGCGGTGATTTTATATTAAACAGAGACGGCAATCAAGTATACTCGGCAAATTTTCAAAACGGTGCTTCAATAGCATCAGGAGGAAGTCTTGCACTCGGCGGGGAGCAGGATAATCCGGGTTATTCTTGTGATCCGGCTCAAGATTATGACGGTGAAATTGCTGAAGTCATTATGTATAATACCTTTCTTAATAATGCTCAAAGATTAATTGTTGAGAATTACCTCAGTCAAAAATATAATATTGTTTTTGCTACGGCAAGTAATGATATGTTCGGAAATGATGCGGGTTTTAATTCAAATTATGTTTATAACATTGCCGGAATAGGACAGGAAGCTGACGGTGATCATACACAAACTTCATCCGGAGGATTGTATCTGTATGAATGGAATTCAAGCCTTGCAAATGGTGAATATTTAATGTCGGCACATGATAATACAACAAATAATTCCGCAACAACATACACAGGAGGCGATTTACCCGGCGGAACTGAGGCTTCTTGGGCAAGACAATGGTATGTGGAAAAAACATCATCCGACGGTGTTGATGCTAAGTTAATTTTTGATTTCAAAGAAGCATTAACAGACGGAGAATATCCGGCAAATGTTGCAAATTATGTTTTATTATACAGAAGTGCGGCAACAGGAGCTTATTCAGTCATAACTGTCGCGGGACAAGGTCTTAATGATGCCGACCAGGTTTATTTTGATGTTCCGGATGCAAATCTTCAAAACGGTTATTATACCATAGGTACGAATGATGAAACAAACAGCCCTGTTGAAGGTGTTGCCGGAAGAACATGGTATGCGTTAGCGAGCGGCGATTGGGACACATGGGATTATTGGACACTCGATCCTTCCGGTTCATTACCGAATAATCCGTCTCATGAAACACCGAGTTCAGGTGATAAAGTTGTTATCCATACCGGGAAAACAATTACGGTTTCAACAAATTCAAAAAACCTGGCCGAAATTACCGTTGACGGTATTTTACAACTGGGAACAACTTCCGGTCATAATTATACAAAAATTAACGGCAGCGGAAGAATAAAACTGGCAAGTGATAACTTCCCGCTCGGTGATGCAACCGATTTTATAACAAAAGGACAAGGCGAAGGAACGGTTGTCTGGCAAGGCGGATCTTACAATCTTTCAACACCACATACTTTTTACAATATGGAAGTCGGCTTAGATGCTGCAGGAAATACTTTAACAATGCTTGCCGATTATACACTTAACGGAAGTTTAGTAATTGAAACAGGGCAATTTCAAATTAATGATAATTCAAGTACAACGAACTTAATTTTAACGGTAAACGGTGATGTTACAGTCGATGCAAACGGTCAAATATTAACCGGTTCTGCAAATGCAAGACACCAATTTAACATGAACGGTGATTTTACGAATAACGGAACTGTCAAATTTACAAACAGAGCAGCTGCTGATTATGCAAATGAAGCAACGGACGGTATTGTTGATGCAAATTTTTTAAACGGAAGTGCAAATCAAACAGTTTCATGTAACGGAATAACAAATTTTTATCGTATTGAAATTGATAAAGGTACGGATATGACCTATGAATTGTCAATTTCGGCAAGTTCAACGGCTAATTTTAAATTGTACGGGTATGCAAGTCAGGCACACGGTTCGGTTGCACAACTTACAACAAATGATAATGCACTCGGTTTATTGAAAGGAACCGTACGCATAAGAAATAATGTTCAAATTCCGCATTTAAACAGAAGCGGAAATTATAATATCTCGGAAGCGGCTCGATTATGGGTTGACGGAGGAACGGTTTCAACAAGTGTATCTAATGCGATTGTGCCGTACGGAGAAGCAAAAATAACTGCCGGTACATTTGAAGCGCTTGTTCCGCAAGGTTTTACCCTTCGTGAAAACGGAGCCGTAATTGTAGAAGGCGGAACATTAAATGCCAATCAAATAAGAACATCAGTACTCGGAACCGGACATGTAGGAAGTTATATACAAAGCGGAGGAACGACAAATATTATTAGTCCGGGAAATACCAATGCAAATTATTATCATTTTTCGATGACCTATCCGGGGAATGTTTTCAATATGTCAGGCGGAACTTTGCATGTGTATGATGCTAACGGTTCGGATTCCAATTCCGGAGGTATTTTTATCGCTTCCGACCCTGCAAATTATAATGTTACGGGTGGTACCGTTATTGCAGAAATTGCAGGGACATCTAATCCGTTTAAAATTACTTCAACTGCACCGTTTTATAATTTAATTTTAAGAAATACTTTTGATAGTGCTACCGATCATATTTTAGATGCCGGAACAAATATTAACGGAACGGCAGATGCAGATTTAGCAGCTCAACCCTTGGTTGTTTTAAATGATTTAACGATTGAAGATAATTGCTTTTTGGATCATAACGGAGAAGATATTAGCGTTGGTGCAGGATTCTCTATTGCTGAAAATTCCCAAAAACAAGGTACAAATAATTACGGATTATTATATGATGCTTCTAAACCGAATACTTTGACTTTTAACGGAAGTACAAGCGATACTTTATACGTTGGCCATAATGTTGATGACGGTTATGAACTTTATTTGTGGAATCTCAATATCAACAAAACCAATAACAGTGAAATCGTATTAAAAGGAGATCCGAATAAAGATCCGACACAAACTTCGCTTAGTAGTGAATGGCATAATCGCTTAATTCATATAAACGGAACCACGGATGTACAAAAAGGAACAATCAATCAAGGACATCAGTCTATCAGATTATATGGTCCGGTATATGTACGAACTAACGGAATACTTGGTGTTTATGAATCGGGAACTACTCCTCTTACGGCATATATTATGCTTAAAGATGATGGTACTTCAAGCACAGACTTAAATACAGAACAAGGAGCACAACTTGGTAATTTTAAATTGAATCCCGGTAATGGGAACGAAGTAGGAATTTTAAGTGATGTACATATTAAACGTATCGGTTCTTTTTCCGGTGCACTTAATCTTAGGACTTATAAGTTAACCTTAGACTATCTTCATAATCAATCGACAACTAACAATTGGACAGGCGGGAATACTAACAGGATGATTTACAGTGATGCCAATGCATCAGACGGAGGTTTGGAATTATATATTCCCGGAGGGATTACAAGTAATACTGATTTCGGTTTTCCTTTAGGAACAAAAACAACAATAACAAGATACACTCCTGTGCGTGTCAGAGTAAGCAGTTCATCTGACGACGGATACATTCAAATCAGACCGGTTGACGGAGAACTGCAAACAACGAATTTATCCGGTGGGAATCTTTTATCATATTATTGGCGAGTAGGACATTCCGGTTTTACCGGTTTACCTACGATTTTATATCGATTTACTTATGATGATTCTGACGATGATGCAGGTGATGAAACAAATTTTATTGCAGGGAAAGTTTTAGATGAAAATCCCTTTACTCGTGCTCCTCAATCAGGAACAATAGGAAGTGTAAATACAACAAATAACAGAATAAATTTTGATGCACTTACACTCGAAAAAGCAAATTATACGGCGGGAGTTGCGAATCGTTTTACGGGAAGTGTAACGGTTTATTACAGTCGTTTATTTAACGGTTGGACAAATAATCAATGGTCTGACCCCAATGTTTGGTCAACAGTTTCCCATAACAGCTCAACAAATACGGGAACATATCCCCAAACAGGTGATATTGCAAGAGTAGGGTATGATACCGGAAATACTAACGGAGGCAGCGGAGGAGATTATCATTCAATTTTATGTGATATCAATAATATTAATGTTGCATCACTTATTTTTGACGGTGACGGAACAACTTGGAATCCGAGAGTATATGTTCAGGAAACTCAAACTCATAATTTTAATATGATTTCCGGACGAGGCGGTTTTGTCGAAAGAGTATCTCCGACAAATATTCCGACAGTAAATGCTGATTTTGGTGATTTTGTAAATAATACTGACGCCTATTTTTATTACCATTGCCGAGCAGACGGAACAACAACTTTACCGACACATGAAGTCTATCCTAATTTACGAATTGAAGGAAATACTTCTTCAGGTGTAGGAAACAGAATATTAATCTTCCCGGTAGATATTGAGGTTAAAAGAGATATGCGTATTGACGGAGGTGCCGTAATCAGAACGGATAATGATGCGGACGGAGATATTCTGGTTGACAGAAGTTTATATGTCGGCGGCTACCGCGACGGTGCTTTTGAATTTTCAACCGACGGTACGGCAAGGACGCTTACCGTAAAAGGTGATATCACAATCAGAGACGGACAAGCACAATCTCCGAATAATTATCTTTCGGTATTAAATACCACACCTAACGGATTAGAACATAAAATTATTCTTTACGGTGATTTAATCCAAAGAGAAGGAACATTAGATTTATTTTCTGATAATTCCGGCGGAAATAATGCCGTTTTAGAACTTCAAGACGGACAAAATGCAACTTATACATATCTGGCTGGTAATACGGCTGATTTGTATCGAATAGTTATGAATAAAGGAACAGATCAAACTTATTCTTTCAGTTTTGAAGATAATGTTAACTTAGGAGGATCAACAAGCGGTGCAGGAATTAAAAAATCGATAGAACTGTTAAACGGAACTTTAATTTTAAATGATCCGGCTATTAATCTTGATATTAATACCGGTGATGATAATTTTGAAATCCCCGGAACTTCCTGTCTTGAAGTCAGACAAGGTCAAGTAAATGTTTCGGGTGATGATACGGGAATTCTTCTTGACGGAAAATTATTGGTTTCCGGAGGAACGGTAAATATGGATGATGCCGTAAATAACGGTAATAATTACATTCAATATTCGGCATCCGGAAATGCAGAATTAATTATAACATCCGGAAATTTAACAGTCGGTTCACAAATTCGAAGAGGATTGACTTCTACGGAAGGTATTTTAAGGTATAATCAAAGCAGCGGAACAGTAATTATAGGTAAAAATAATGCTCCCGAAGGAAAGAGAGGTGTTTTTGAAATTCTTAATGCAGGAAGCTCATTTAAATATTCGGGTGGTGATTTATACATAGTAAGACAACAAACAAATCCGACTTTTGCAAGTTTATATCTTGATCCGGAAACAAATAATATTTCTTCGGGAACAACGATAACCCTCGGAAACGGTGATACGCCGAGTAATCAAGAATTCGGTATTTATTCGACCGTTGCATTGCAAAATTTATCATTGGATAATACAAGTACAAATAATCCGAAAGCAAAAATGTGGACCGTTCCGTTAACGCTTAACGGAGAATTAAACATTCAAAGCGGAACTGAGTTTAAAGCTGACGGTTTAGATTTAAACTGTTACGGTAATTTTACAAATGCCGGAACATTTACGGCAGACGGAAATACAACGTATTTTAAAAGTAATTTAAATCAACAAATTGACGGGAATACAACTTTTTATAATATTACAAATCAAAATACGGCAAATTTAAATTTGGCTTCAGGAAATGCGGCTATTGTTGTTGATAATATTCTTAATCTGGAAAACGGAACATTTAATGATAATGCAAATGAAATAAGTGTATACGGTGATATAAATAATGATGCAATACATGTTTACGGCGGAACCGGTGTTGAAGACGGTATTTCGTTGCTCGGAACATCGCAGCAAACAATGACCGGAAACGGTACATACGGAAAACTGACAATAAATAACGGAAACGGAGTTGTACTTCCTGTAGGTAATACACCTGTTATAACGGATTATTTAAAACTGGAAGCCGGAGTTTTAAATATCGGCGGAAATATTTTGACATTGGGCGTAAATTGTGTCATTCAAGAAGCTAATCCTTTCGGAGTGAATAATATGATAGGAACAAATGTTTCTTTTACGGATTACGGAGTAAAAAAATATTTCCCTTCAGGTGCGGGTTCGTTTACCTATCCCGTAGGTTCCGTCAGCGGAGCGACTAATAAATATACACCTGTTGTTATAACGGTGACTCAAAATTCAAGTACAACCGGTTATTTAATTGCGAAACCGGCAGATGAAATTCATCCGACTATTGTTGATGATTCTGAAGGAAGCGATCCTGATATTGTGGATATGGATAATGTATTACAATTTTATTGGGTACTGAGTGCTCAAAATTTTACCGACGGAACAGGAACGGTTGAATTCTATTACGATGAAAATGACGTAAGAGTTACCGCTCCTTATGATATTTATGATTATATTACGGCTAAGTTATTGGAAGACGGAAGCGGAAATTGGTATAAATTTGATGATGTCAGTAAATTTGATGAAACCAATAAAAAATTAATATTTGATTTTAATAATGTTTCGGATGTTGATATCAGCGGAGATTATACGGCAGGTGTTGACGGATCAACATTCTTAGGTGCTATACCCGATCAAGTACCCTTATATGCTTCTAAGGGAGTTCTCGGAACAGGGCCTTACCCCGGTTTGGATTGGCATACCGCAGATACATGGCGTGTGGATGACGGTACCGGAACATGGGTCTTGCCTGCTTCAATCGGTTTACCTGATATTCCGAACGGATCCAGAGTAAGAATTATTTCAGGAGACAGAGTTACGACGGCAGCAAATTATATTTCGGCATACACAACCGATATTCTCGGAACTTTTGATGTCGGAACAACATTTGGGAACCGAATCGGAAATGTAAGCGGTACAGGTACTTTATATACCGAAAGAGGAAGTTTGCCCGGCGGTTACTATGAAGAATTTTTAGCTGTAACAGGAGGTACTTTGGAATTCGGAGGAACAACGGATTACAGTGTTTTAAGCAATATCCCGCAAGTAAATAATCTTATTTTCAGCGGAACAAATAAACGTGAATTGCCTAACCTTAATTTGATTGTTCTCGGAGATTTTACTATAAACGGAACCGATGCAACTTTAAAGGTAATTAATGAATTTGACCAAAAAATAGATTTAAGAAAAAATGCAATTTATAATACCGGCTCATTTGATGCAGGAACAGGAACAGGTGCTATTGTTGAATTTAACGGAACTTCCGGAATGCAAACTCTTTCCGGAACAGGCGGGTTTACCGGTTCGAATGCTTTTAACAACGTCATAATTAATAATACAAACGGTGTCAGTTTATCAATTCCTGTTGATGTCAGTAATTCTTTTACTTTTACGGACGGAATTATTCACACGGATGCAACTAATATTTTGAAACTTACTAATACTTTGGAAACAATTGTATCAGGTGCAGGAAACGGAAAATATGTTGACGGTCCTGTAAGTAAGAATGTTATATCGGGTCAAAATTTTGAATTCCCGACAGGAAACAGTAACCGTTACGGAAAAGTAGCTGTTCTTTCTTCTTCTGTTTCCGATTATTGGATTGCTCAATATTATAATCATAATCCGAATGATGACGGATACGATCCGACGGTATTTAATACACCTTTACAAGTTGTCAGCGATAACGAATATTGGAGAATACTCGGACCGTCCGGTCAAACGGCTAAAGTTAAATTATATTGGAATGATCAGAGCGGCGGATTTGCAGATGATGCTCACAGATCTGATATGAGAATTGCGGAATGGAGAGATATTAATAACGACAGTCCCGGAACGACAACGGATGACATTTGGGAAGAACTTGATTCGGATAATACAATTGCAGGAGATGCAACATCAGGTTCAATTACTCCGAATAATAACAGTTCAACTTATAATGAGTTTACAAACGGAAATATTTTTACAATAAGTACGACCTATGTACCGAATAATTTTGATTGGGAAGGTGATGTGTCAACGGCATGGGAAGACGGTAATAACTGGAGCGGCGGTAGTGTTCCTTCAGGATTGGATGATATTACGATAACAACAGTAAATCCGAATGAACCGACTATCAGCTCGGCAGCCGAATGTAATGCTTTAGCTCTTGCAAACGGAAGAACACTTACCGTAAGTGCCGGAAATTCATTAACGCTAAACGGAGATTTCTCTTTTAACGGTACGCTTGTTCTTAAATCACCCGCAGGTGAAGGTCCTTCGGCTTCATTTATTGATAACGGAACAATAACGGGGACAACCGGTGAGATAAGAGTTGAACGTTTTTTATCCGCAAATAAATTCCACTATGTTTCTTCACCGATACAAACAGGCGGAAATGCCGGAAGCGATTTATTTACTCAGGTACATTCTTCAGGTAATTTCAATCCTAATTTTTATGTTTATGATGAAACATTCGATTTAGACGGAAATCCCGGTACGGCTCCCTCAGGTACTTTTGATTCGAATAACTTAGTTCCCGGCTGGACTTATGCTTATCCCGACCAAACAACAAATGATCCGATGGAAATTGAAACCGGTTATGCTTTTTGGTCAGATGAAAATACGACTGTCACTTTTATAGGTGATCCGAATACCGGTGATATTAACATTAATAATTTATCCTATACCGATAACGACCCGGTAGCCGGTACATTACCTAATTATTATGACGGATGGAATTTAATTTCCAATCCTTATCCGTCGGCTATAGATTGGGATCTTGCTAAAGCTGAACGTACAAATCTTGATGACGCTATTTATGTTTGGGACGGAACTCAATATGCAAGTTATGCCGGCGGCGTGCAAGGCGGAAGTACGAACTTGACGAATGAAATTGCACCGATGCAAGCATTCTTTGTACATGCAACATCTGATCCCGGCAGTATCACACTTAAAAATACGCATCGAGTACATTCTTCCGGGAATTATTTGAAATCGCCTGTTGACGGTAATAACGAAAATATTCCGTATTTTATCAAATTAAAAATGGAAGCCAACGGATACAGCGATTATACCGTTGTTTATTTTAAATCAAATGCAACAAACGGATTTGACAGTAATTTTGATGCTTATAAATTGTTCAGTAATGTTTCTTCGGTACCGCATTTGTATTCGGTAACGGAAATAAATAACATTCCGATGTCTATTAACAGCTTGCATAGCAGTTCAATGCAGGATGTTACGGTTCCTTTGTGCATAAAAATAGGAAAAGCCGGAACGTATTCAATTTCACTTGATGAATTTAATTTTGAAGGATATTATGTTTATTTTATTGATAAATATAATGATACTCACATTGAATTAAATAATGAAACACTTGACAATTATACTTTTTCATGTGATGCGGGTGAGCTTACGAACCGTTTCGAACTTCATATTTTCAAAAATCATGCACCTTATGCCGACGGACTAATTCCGGATATGGAAATACCGGTTTCCGAACCGTATGCATACACATTTGGTGAAAATGTTTTTGTTGATGTGGATTTCGGTGATGAAATAAGGTATTCGGCTCAATTATCCGACGGAAGCGAATTACCCCTGTGGCTGATGTTTAATCCTGAAACACGTACTTTTGAAGGAACACCGGAAAGTATTGATGCTTTGGAAATTAATGTAACAGCTACCGATAAATTAGGTGCTTCGGCAACAGAATCATTTATGTTAACCGTAACCGGAAATTCTGTAGTCGGGGATATTCTGAAAAGCAATAAAATTTTAATTTATCCGAATCCTGCAAGTGATTTTATATATATCAAGCAAGCAATAAGCGATGATGAAACAACAATTTCGATTACGGATATTACGGGTAAAGTTTTATTAAAAACAAAAATTAACTCGACGGTTTTCAGAATTAATGTCTCGAATTTTGCGGCAGGAAGTTATTTTGTAAAAGTGCAAAGTGATACACAAACTTTAAGAGACAAGATAATTATCAGAAAATAGATTAATCTTTTTAATTAATTTTAAAAGCTTGACGGAAGTCAAGCTTTTTTATTTTCTGTTATTTTTTACATTAAATTATAAATAATTGTAATAATTTTTATGTTATGAATTCGTTTATTTCATAAATAAATAGAATCTATATTTATGAAAAAATATTCACTGATATTTTTTTTATATGTTAATTTCTCATTATCAGCGCAATTACAAACTCGGTGTGAATTAAATTTGGGTATTATAAGTGCTGCAAAATATTCATCCGGTTCAATACAACAATTTCATGCAAACAATATTTGTGACGGTCGGTCAATTAATGTTTTTATCCGAAAAGAGGTTTTTGATTTTTTAAGTTTCAAACTCGGATATTCTTATAGTGTATACGGATTTGCTTATGAATTAAATAATAAATCCGAAATATATATTAATCAGGCCTACGCAGTACATTCTCTGCCTTTTTGTTCAGATGTCGATGTTAAAATTAATAAAAAAATATCCGGCTTTTTATCAAACGGTTTAATAATGTGTGCCGATACTTATAATTCGGTTGACGGAAGCGGTACAACATCATATAAAGATTTAAATTTAAATGCATTAATTCAATTACAATGGGAATACTCAAGACATTCAAGATTTTTTGTATATTATAAAACAGGATTTGGATGTCGAATAAATTTAATGAAAAATTTGTATTTTGAACCGGGTTTAAATTATTTTTTCAGATTTCATCCTGTGAGAGATTATAATATTTCGGTTACTTATTTTGACGGCAAAACCGAAACTTATCATTTTAAAGATGAGGGTAATTATTTGAGTATTAATTTCGGGATATCGTACTCTCTTCATA
>JANTGL010000009.1 GCA_024762915.1 Bacteroidales bacterium
TCCGAAAAATCAATTTTAAAAGAAGTTGACGACATAGCAAATATGCCTGATTTCAGAGGCACTATCAGTGATTTGGGCGGACCTTCGGCAAATATGTATAGAATGAAGGGGAAGGATTTATCGATATGCGAAAAATGTAAACGTCCGTCGTGTATTTTTCCGAATATTTGTTTTAATTTGAATACGGATCATAAAGCTTTAACCGATATCTATAAAAAAACACGAAAACATCCGAAAGTAAAGCACGCATTTATCGGCAGCGGCATTCGTTACGATTTGTTGTTCGACAAAAACGGCAAAATTTCCGGCGATAAAGATGCTTATACAAAAGAACTGATTAAATATCACGTTTCCGGAAGGTTAAAAGTGGCTCCGGAACATACCGAAGACAATGTTCTGAAAATAATGCGAAAGCCCTCTTTTGATTTATTCTATAAATTCAAAAAATATTTTGATAAAGTTAATACAGAAGAACATCTCAATCAGCAAATTATTCCGTATTTCATTTCAAGCCATCCCGGAAGCAAAGATACGGATATGGCGGAACTTGCAGCCAAAACAAAAAAGTTGGATTTTCGTTTGGAGCAAGTTCAGGATATGACACCCACACCCATGACGGTTGCAGCTGTTATTTATTATTCAGCTTATCATCCTTATACCCTTGAAAAAATCTTTACGGCAAGAAGCAAAGAACAAAAACTTTCTCAACGTATGTTTTTCTTTTGGTATAAAAAAGAATATAGCCAAAAAATAAAAGACAAACTTCTGAAAATGAAACGAAAAGATTTGGTAAAGAAATTATTTTCATAAATAATTAATTCTGAAAATATATTTTAGATTATCGTTTGAAAGTCCGTTTTAAGATAATACCTTTGCAGCCGATTTTGAAAATAATTTTATGCCCTTTAAATTAATAAATAGAAAGAAATTCAGGCGTTTTATGCATCATTATACATTTAAATTACTTAAATGGAGATTGAAGCATATGTCAGATAATCAGTTTATTATGATTTTATCTGCACTTGTAGGTTTATTAGCCGGAATTGTTGCTTTTTTGATTAAAGGATTTGTACATCTCATTCAATTAATGATAAAAAGTGAGTTTTTTGAGAATACCGATAATATTTTGTACATAATCTTTCCGACAATAGGTATTACATTAACAGTCCTATTTATTAAATATATTATAAAAAGACAAGTTCAACACGGTATTCCGGGTGTTTTGTATGCTATTTCTCAAACACACGGTTTTATGCGTATGCATAATTTATTTTCTTCCATTATAACGAGTGCATTTACGGTGGGTTTCGGGGGGTCAGTCGGATTGGAAGGTCCTACGGTTGCAACCGGAGCAGCATACGGATCAACATTAGCACGTTTTTTTCATTTAAATTATAAACATCGTATCTTACTTCTCGGTGCAGCATCTGCTGCTGCAATGTCTGCAATTTTTAAAGCTCCTTTAGCGGGAGTCGTCTTTGCTTTGGAAGTTATAATGATTGATTTAACCATGTATTCGGTTGTTCCTATTTTAATTGCATCGGTTACGGGTGCTATTACATCGTATTTTTTATTCGGTCTCGGAGCAATTTATCCTTTTCAAATGAAAGATTCGTTTCTTATGAGCGATCTTCCTTATTATATTATTTTGGGTATTATAACCGGATTAATCGCAACTTGGTTTACAAATGTTTATGTCTATATTGAAAAATTCTTTTCTAAAATTAAAAAATCAAGATATAAATTACTTTTCGGAGCTTTAAGTTTAGGTATCTTAATTTATTTTTTTCCGTTTTTTTACGGGGAAGGTTATGATGTTACAAACTCTGCTCTTCACGGTAATTATCAATATTTATTTGAAAATACTTTATTTGAAAGTTTATCTTCAAATCAAATAATGATTTATATATTGTTTATTGTTATAATTTTATTTAAAGTTGTAGCAACATCCATTACTTTCGGAAGCGGCGGTATCGGCGGTATTTTTGCTCCGACTTTGTTTACGGGTGCTAATACCGGATTGTTTTTTACGCTTATTATCGGATCTCTGGGAATGGGAACTTTATCGCATGAAAACTTTGCACTTGTAGGAATGGCAGGTATGATTGCAGGTGTGTTGCATGCACCTTTGACGGCAATATTTCTTATCGGTGATTTAACAGGCGGATACGGTTTATTTGTCCCGTTGATGGTTGTTGCAACTATTTCTTATGCAACCGTTCGAATATTTCATAAAAATTCTGTTTATACGATCCAATTGGCTCGAAGAGGTGAATTGATGACTCATCATAAAGATAAAAATATCTTAAAAATGATGAAAGTAAAAAACCTGATTGAAAATAATTTTGTTAAACTGAAACCCGATTATAACCTGAAACAAATAAAAGATGCTTTTATAAAATCGGAACGCAATGTTTTTCCGGTTGTTGATGATGATAATAATTTTTTGGGATTAGTTACTTTACAAAATTTCAAAAATATTATTTTCGATAAAGAAAAATATGAACACGTATTTGCAAGTCAAATAATGTTTAAACCGAAAGTAGTTGTGGATATTCAAGATACAATGGCTGAAGTTGCAAAAAAAATTCAATCCAGCGGTTTGTTTAATGTCGTTGTTTTGGACGATACAAAATATGTCGGATTTGTTTCTCGTGCTAATGTGTTTTCTTCATACAGACGAATTATTCGTAAATTTTCCGATGATTAAAAAATCCTGATTTTTTTCTCTTCAGATATCATAAATTATTTTAATTTTGAAAAATTTCAATATTAAGAAATATGAGAAAAGCAAAGTTTATTGTTTTTGAAGGAATTGACGGGTCAGGGAAATCTACAATCAGTAATTTATTATTTGAAAAATTAAATTCTCAATTCGGAAATATTCACAGAACCTCAGAGCCGACAGACAGTCCCGTCGGTTCGGTTATAAGAAATATACTGAACAAAAGAATTCTTTCGGATGAAAAAACCATTGGAGCTCTTTTTTTGGCAGACAGGTTAGATCATATTCAAAACCCCGTATCCGGCATCTTACATTATCTTGATAAAGGAATAAATGTTATTTGCGACCGATATTATTATTCATCTTATGCATATCATGTTCCTTCATTTTCAATGGATTGGCTTATTAATGCAAATAAAATTTGTGCAGATTTATTAAGACCGGATATCGTATTTTTTCTTGATATTTCTGTTGAAGAAAGTATGAACAGACTTCATAAATCAAGACAATTTCATGATTTATTCGAAACTAAAGAAAAAATTTCGCAAGTCAGAGAAAATTATATTCAAGCAATAAAAAAAGAAGGGGAGAAAGATAATGTCGTCATTATTGACGGACATAAAAGTGTTCAAGAAATTATTGATGACGTTTGGAACAAAACATTAGAAATTATAAATAAATAAAATCGTAAATTTGTAATTGTATGAAGATTATTGTTTTTATCAGTCGAATATTAACCGGATTGGTTTTTATATTTTCCGGCTTTGTTAAAGCGATTGACCCGGTCGGAACTCAAATTAAATTCAGCGATTATTTTGAAGCTATGGGCTTAGCTTTTTTAATGCCTTATGCTTTAATATTTTCTTTTTTATTGAATGCTGCCGAATTAACAGTGGGCTTAATGTTATTATTTAATGTTTTTACGAAATTTGCAAGTTGGGCAGGTCTGTTTTTTTTAATTATTTTTACACCTTTAACATTGTGGCTTGCAATTGCAAATCCGGTTACCGACTGCGGCTGTTTCGGAGATGCCGTAAAATTGACAAATTGGCAAACGTTTTGGAAAAATGTCGTTTTATTGATTTTTATTTTGACTATTTTCTTTTACAGAAAAAAATACGGTACGGATTTTAAAATGAACAAAACTAAAATCCTTTTTTCTGTTTTTGTATTGATTTCCTTCGGCTTTCAATTTTATAACTTTTATAATCTTCCGGTTATTGATTTCAGACCGTTAAAGGAAGGAACAAATATTAAAGATGCTGTCAGTTATCCCCCCGATGCGGAAAAAGATGTTTATGAAACAGAGATATATTATAGAAATCGAAAAACCGGGAACAGTAAAGGATTTGATATTAATACGATTCCTTATGAAGATACTTTAAATTGGGTTTATGATACGACAGTGACCAAACTAATTAAAAAAGGGTACGAACCGCCTGTTCATGATTTTTTCTTGTCGGATTTGAACGGAAGAGATATAACAAAAAGTATCTTAAATGATAAAAGATTAAGTTGTATTTTAATTATGCCTGATTTTGAAAAAGGGATAAAACGAATCAGAAATTATAAACGAAAATTAACTGATATTGCTTTTTATACCGATTATAATCATTATAAGTTTTATTGTTATACTTCCTCGGAAACACTTGTAATAAATCAATATAGAAACAGTTTGCCGCCTTATGTGCAAATTTTAACAGGAGATTATAAAATGCTGAAAACCTTTATTCGGTCAAATCCCGGATTTGTAATTTTAAAAGACGGTATTATTCTGAAAAAATATCATTATTTGAATATCCCTGATATTAATACAATTAAAAAACTAAATCAATAATATTATGAGAACAAAAATTGTTGCCGGAAATTGGAAAATGAATACAGACATTAAAGAAGGCGTTATACTGGCTTCTGAAATTGATTCTGAATTAAAGAATATAACATTGCCTGAAGATGTAAAAGTAATTATTGCACCGCCTTTTACCCATATCGCTTTTGTTGAGCAAGTTATCGATCACAAAAAAATATTGATTGCAGCTCAAAATTGTGCTGCCGAAACAGAAGGTGCTTATACCGGAGAAATATCAGCAAAAATGCTGAAAGGGATGGGAAGTGAAGCAATAATTTTGGGTCATTCCGAAAGAAGAGCTTATTACCATGAAACGTCTGAAACGCTTGTTAAAAAAACCGAACAAGTTATACAAAATGAAATGATACCGATTTTTTGTTGCGGTGAAAAATTGGAAGAAAGAGAAGCCGGTAATCATTTTAACGTGGTAAAAAATCAAATATCCGAAGCTTTGTTTCATCTTTCGGAATCAGATTTTTCAAAAATCGTAATTGCCTACGAACCGGTTTGGGCAATCGGTACCGGTGTGACAGCAAGCAAAGAACAAGCACAAGAAATTCACAAATTTATAAGAAAAACGGTTGCCGATAAATACAACCAAAAGATTGCCGGTGATTTAACGATTCTGTACGGAGGCAGCGTGAAACCCGGAAATGCACGAGACATTTTTTCAATGCCTGATGTAGACGGCGGTTTAATAGGAGGAGCAGCCCTGAATGCAGATAATTTTATTGATATTATTAAAGCAATCATTTAAGATTTTCGTATGTCTGAAAATAAAATATTTACGGCAGGAGATAACAATCCCAAAACGCGTTCGGATTGTTTTGTTTCATTAGAATTGCACAACTCAGGAGGATTAAAGATTGAATTAAAGAGTAAAGTAAAGGGATTATACGGAGATTCAATCATTAAATTATGTAAAGAAGAATTGACATTTTTCGGTATTGAAAATGCTGTTCTGAAAATTACCGATACCGGTGCATTGGATTTTACGATTGCAGCCAGAATTGAAGCGGTTATTAAACAGGCAATTGATACGGATAAAGACTTTTTACTTGATATTCTTGAAGAAAATAAATATTCAACTGAGAAGGATCAATTTCGCTTTTCGCGACTTTATTTACCGGGAAACAGCCCTAAAATGATGTTGAATGCCGGTGTTCATAAACCGAACGGAATTATTTTGGACCTCGAAGATTCCGTGGCACCTTCAAAAAAACAGGAAGCTCGATTTTTAGTCAGAAATGCATTAAGAAGTATTACTTTTTACGGTGCCGAGCGTATGGTGAGAATCAATCAACTGCCTGACGGTTTGAAAGATATAAAATATCTCGTACCTCATTATGTAAATCTGTTGTTGATACCGAAATGTGAATCAGCAGAGCAAATTTTACAAGTTGATAAAGAAGTTGCTGAGCAAAAAAAACTCTGCGGATTTAATTACCCGATTTATTATATGCCGATTCTTGAAAATGCACTCGGAATTGAAAATGCTTTTAAAATTGCAAATGCTTCCGAAAATGTGGTTGCCATGGCAATCGGTTTGGAAGATTTTACGGCAGATTTGGGTGTCAGAAGAACCAAAGACGGTAAAGAATCACTTTTTGCCAGAATGCGAATGGTAAATGCATGTAAAGCTGCAGGAATTCAACCGATTGATTCGGTATTTTCGGATGTCGGTGATGAAGCCGGTTTAAGAAAAACGGTTTCGGAAAGTAAAATGTTAGGTTTTGAAGGAATCGGTTGTATTCATCCGAGACAAATTGCACCCATTCATGAAAGTTTTGCTCCCGATGAAATCGAAATCGAAAAAGCAAAGAAAATTATCAGAGCTTTTAATGATGCCAAAGAAAAAGGTCTCGGAGTCATTTCGATCGGAACAAAAATGATTGATCCGCCGGTTGTAAAAAGAGCCGAAAAAATCATTCATTTAGCGCTTGAATTGGGTCTTTTGTCAAAAACTTGGCTTTTTGAAGAAATCTGATTTTATTAGTTCCGGTTTTTAATTATTTTTACCGAATATTTTTAATTTTTAAACCTTTTATAATGAAGAAATTATTTCTGTTTATTGCAATTATTTTATTTGCCGGAAATTTAATTAACGCTCAAAACAATATCGGATTTTTTGTCGGAGGCGGGATCAGTGATATGCGTATGATTGATTCGATAAAAAGTCTGACAAAGGAAATCAATAAAGAAATGGTATATTCTCCTTCCTATTACGGAGGAATTAATTTTGAAAATATTATCATTGAAAGGCAATTGTATTTACAATTCGGATTACAAGCTATCAGCAGAGGTTTTAAAGCTGACAATGACAGTGTTTCCTATTTTATTCATAATGCCTATATTCCTCTTGAAATAAAATATAAATATTTTTTCAGCAAGCGAGGAGAAGGAAATGTATTTGTATCTGCAGGTCCTTATGTTGCAGCTTCATACAAAGGAACAAAAAAAGATATTGCATTGCAGGAATTGGTTGCGGCAGATACAACCGGTTTGTTATCTTTTTCGCCTGAAATGACATTCGGAAAATTAGGAAGTAATGATTTCGAAGCAATTGATTTTGGCCTTAATGCAGGTATCGGATTCGGATACAGTCATTTACAAGTAGCTTATAATTTTAGTATGGGATTGCGAAATATGATACCTTCTCAAACTTTTAAAGATATACCTTCAAATGTTTTTGTTCCTAAACTTAAACATATGAATCATTCAATTACAGTCGGATTTTATTTTACAAATAAATAATTTATTAAATATATTTATTAATTTCGTCAGGTCGATAAAATAAGCCTGACGATTTTTTATTATGACAAAAAAAGAAAGATATCAAAAAGTAATTAACTGGTTTCAGGAACACATGCCTGTAGCAGAAACAGAATTAAATTACGGTTCTCCGTACGAACTTTTGGTTTCAGTTATATTGTCTGCTCAATGTACCGATAAACGTGTGAATGTTATAACGGTTGATTTATTTGAACGATTTCCGGATGCTTTTCATTTGGCAAAAGCTGAAATTTCAGACGTTTTTGATTATATAAAATCGTGTTCTTATCCGAATAATAAAGCAAAACATCTTGTCGGCATGGCGAAGATGCTGACAGAAGATTTTAATAATCAAGTACCGTCCGATATCAACGAATTACAAAAACTGCCGGGTGTGGGAAGAAAAACGGCAAATGTTATTGCATCCGTTGTTTTTAATAAACCGGCAATGGCTGTTGATACGCATGTTTTCAGGGTTTCAAACAGGATTGGTTTAAGCGTTAATGCAAAAACACCTTTAGCTGTCGAACAGCAACTGGTAAAAAATATTGATGAAAAACTTTTACCGATTGCACATCATTGGTTAATCCTTCACGGGCGTTATGTTTGCCTTGCAAGAAAACCGAAATGTAATCAATGCGGATTAACGGATTACTGTAAATTTTTTCAAAAGAATAAACAATCTTAATTCTTAAAAGTCCACTTTACTCCGAATTTAAACATTCTGCCTTTGACAGGATAATGTGTGACATAAAAAGGGAGTACATCTTTGCTTATTATACCGGATCCTAAATTTGAGAATTTAAAAAACAAGAGTACATTCTTTTTAATTTTCAAATTTGCAAAAATCGTTGTATACGGATAATTTCCCGCAAGTTTTTTTGTGTTATTTATAAAGTAAAATTGTCCTGCTGCGGGATTGAAATTATATGCTTTGTAACTTGTTGAATAATAAATGTCAAAACCTAAATGAATTAAAAGTGAATTTTGATAGTGTAATATAAAATAGGTTGAATGATAGGCGGCAATTTTGGGAAGACTCAAAATATCATCGTTTGAAGATTGTTGCCAAACGATTTTATTTTCAAAAATAATTCTTTTCAAATTAAATGTTTTCTCCAGAGAGGCAGATATAATTGTAAGACTCGAATCGTATTGTGCAGGAGAGGAATTGATATCATAATACAGATAATTTTTGATAATTGCTGAATTAAGTTTAAAATTTAAAGCAATTTTACCGATTCCCCAGTTTAATTTTCCGACTAATTTTTTTTGAGCTTGATAATTATTTTCCCATATATAATGATTTGAATATAAAGTGTTTTCAAAAAAATCCGGTTTCATTTCGGTATATTTTGCATGTAAGCTTATAAGAGAACGGAACTTATTTTTAAATAACGTTTTAGAAAGATTCGTTGAAATTCTGAAATCATTTTTTCGATACCCCGAAAAATAATAATTTCCCGAAAACTCTATATTTAAGGATTTTAAGTTGATTGTATGTATATTCCCCTTAATTTGATTTTCAATAAAAGTCCTTGTGTTTTGAAGGAAAATATAATCTTTAAAATTATATAATTTGTACCAATTATTGTTTAAAATCAGGGAAAACCCGAATTTGTTTTTTTGTTCAAAAATTTCTTCACTGCCGAAGCGTATTTTATTCGATAATGATTGAACGGCAACAGAATCATAACTGAAATTTTTTTGATAATAATTATAGAAATAAAAGGAATTATCGCCTTCGTTTTCATCTGTGTATAATCGGTATCTTCTTGAAACAAGCAGGTTGTGAGATAAACTTATTTTGGGTTCCGGAACTTTAATTATCGTATCTTTATATGAAAGATTCTTAAATTTTCCGAAATTATATTTTTGTGTAACGGAAAGCTCCTGATTGTAGAGAATTGTATTTGAATTTTTTAAAAAAGGTTCCGGAACTTTTATATCAAAACCCAATGAATCGTTATACCCGCCGCTGTTCTCAAGATTGAATTTATTAAAAATATATGATGCATAGAGCGAATATCTGTTTTTTGTATAATTTGTCGTAAGTCCGACAGAATTTAAACCTTTTTTTTCGGAAAGATATTGCCCCAGGGAAGAACTGAAATTATAACGTATTCCTATATTCCAATCAGGATTAATATTTTGAGTATGAATAAAATCAATAGTTTGCAAATCCAAAACTTTTGAACTTGTTGTATGCATGATTGAAGTGTACGGCCGGCGTGTATTATAATAGATAATATTATCCGATTTTTTTAAATAAGTATCGTAAGGAAAGTTAAATGAAAATAGGCGCTTGTAAAAATCAGGTCTTTTAAAATAGATTTCAGAGATATATGCAGAACCGATATTTCCCAAATCAGCCGAAAGAATACTGTTATTATATGTAGGCTCTGCTCTGTGAAAAAAGCTTAAGCTGCTGTCATTAAATGCCGTATTTACTGTCGTAAAATTATCTTTTAAATTAAACGTTAACAGAATATTTGTTAAGGAATCTGCATCATGCTGAGCAACAGCTGATTGTTTAAGACTTAAAAAGAAAATTGACAGAATTAAAAAGTATGATGTCGGTTTTAATTGATACACTATAAAATTCTTATCTTAATAATTTAATTGCCGAAACATTGGTAACATATTCTTCTGCTTTATTCGTTGCAAGTTCACATAACAATGTTCCCGATGCTTTGGACTCTTCCAATAAATTGAGTGTATTGCGATAAATATCTTCTAATTCTGTTTCTACTTTATCTGTTTTATACCCTTCAATTTCATTTGTCATCTGAATAATATCACCACCGTTAATTATATATCCCGGAACGTAAAGAACGTCATTTTGTTTTAATATTTCAACATCTTTAAGATTTTTTAACGGTTGATTGGTTCCGCCGGTAAGAATTTTACATTTTAATTGTGATAAAGAAGCTTTCGTAATTATTTTTTCGGCAGCACAAGAACAGAAAATGTCACATTTTACATCATAAATTTTACTCGGTTTTTCAATTTTAATGTCTCTCACTTCATCTTGAACAACTTTAATTCTGTCGTAAATTTTATCCGTAATTGTAATATCGGCTTCTTCCTTAATTAATTGTTTCACAAGTTGCGAACCCAAGTCACCGATACCTTGTACAACAATTTTTAAACCTTTTAAACTTCCTGATTTTAGTTTGTGTTTGGCTATGGCTTTAAGCCCTTTAATCATCCCTTTTGCTCTGTTTTCATATATTTGCCCCAAACCGCCGTGTGTTTTTTCCATTCCCAAAATATATTCGGATTCTTTTCTGACATATTTCAGGTCTTTATATGAAACGCCTTTATTGATTGACATATAAAGCTCGCCTTTCCATCGATTTAAAAAAACGCCTAAAGCTCTGAAATACATTTCAGATTTTACTTCTTCGGGATTCCCGCAAAGAATAATTGAAGCTCCGCCCATACTCCGTTTTAATAAGGATGCACGAAGCGAATTGTAATAGGCAATATCCAAAGCATCAGAAATGGCATCGTCCTCATCTTTATAATAAAATAATTTTGCCGAAGCATTTGCAGGGCCTAATACAATGCTGTCAACCGCAATAATGGCTTTTAATTTCAAAGATTGTTCTTCAAAAAAAAGCAATTCACGACTGTTATTTTTTCTCATGTGTTCAAATATACTCATGGTTTTAGTTTTTTAATGATATTAACTGACAGCAGCTAAAATAATGCTGTTTAGTTTTGATTCTTCCGTATCTGAACGTGACGTTAACACAACCGGAACCGAAGCCCCCAAAATGACCGCTGCAAGTTTTGCACCGCTGTATGCAAGCGATTTATATAAAACATTTCCGGCTTCAATATTCGGCATTACTAATAAATCAACATCTCCTGCAACAGGTGAAATAATGCCTTTATGTTCGGCACTTTCTTTACTCACGGCATTGTCGAAAGCCAAGGGTCCGTCAATGATGCAACCGGATATTTGATTTCGTTGAGCCATTTTAGACAAAATTGCTGCGTCAATCGTCGCAGGCATCTTTTCGTTTACAAGTTCAACAGCTCCTATAACGGCAACTTTCGGTTCTTCGTAACCGATTTTCTGCATATAAGCAACTGCATTGCCGATAATTCCGACCTTTTCTTTTAAATCGGGAGCAATATTCATGGCAACATCAGTGAGACCGATAAGTTTATGATAATTTGAAAGTTCAAATAATGCAAAATGAGATAAAAGGGGGGCATCTTTTAATCCGTCTTGATCATTGAGTACGGCTCTTAACAGGGTTGCCGTTGAAGTATACCCTTTCATTAAAATATGACCTTTCCCTTCTTTAATTAATCGAACACTTTCTTTTACTGCTTTGTTATTATCTTGATAATGAATGATTTCTGTATTTGAATAAGCGTATCCTTTACTTTTACAAATTTCAATAATCTTATTTTTATCTCCTACCAAAACCGGCTCAATAATATTCTGTTCAGAAGCTTTAAAAACAGCATCTAGGGAATGTTCATCAGCAGCAGAAGCCAAAATCAAACGTTTTGTACCTTTTTGTTTTTTTATATGATCGTAAAAATCAGAAATATGTTTAATCATAATCTAGCTTTGAAAATCAGGACAATTTTACAAAAAAAAAATGAATTTTCGGGTCTAAAATTAAATCATGTATATTTGAATGATATGTTATATAATACCTCAGTTTAAATATTACTTTTGCACGTATTAAATAAACGATCATTAATGGCAGAAATTTTAAAAGTTGAGAATTTATCAAAAGCATACGGAAATAAAACACTGTTTGAAGCGGTTTCATTCGTAATAAACGAAAAAGAGAAAGTTGCGCTGATAGCAAAAAACGGTACGGGTAAAACAAGTTTGTTGAATATTCTTACCGGAAAAGATATTGCGGATGCCGGTAAATTTAATTTAAAAAATCAAATTTCCGTAGGATTTTTAGAGCAAGAACCGGAATTTAATAATTCGGGAACCCTTATTGAACAAGTTCTGAACTCTTCCGATAAAGTTGCAATAGCCGTTAAAACATACGAAAAAGCTGTTTTAAATGAAGATGCCGAATCAATTCAAAAAGCTGCCGATGAAATGGATCGATTGGAAGCATGGGATTTTGAGCATGAAATAAAAACTGTTTTAACAAAATTGAAACTGACTGAGTTTAATAAATCGGTTCAAATATTATCCGGAGGGCAAAAAAAACGTTTGGCTCTTGCCGTGGCCATTCTTAATAAACCGGATTTTTTAATTTTGGATGAACCGACTAATCATCTTGATTTTGAGATGATTGAATGGTTGGAAGACTATATTTCAAAGTCTTCGCTTACTTTGCTTTTGGTGACTCACGATCGTTATTTTTTAGATCGTGTTTGTAATGTGATTTTAGAAATCGATGATGAGAAAGTTTTTAAATACCAAGGAAATTACGATTATTTTCTGCGGAAACGAAATGAACGAATCGAAAATACACAAGCGGAAATAAGCAAAGCAAAAAGTCTTTTTAAAACGGAATTAAAGTGGATGAACAGGCAACCGCAAGCAAGGGCAACCAAAGCAAAATCACGAATTGATAATTTTTATAAATTGCAGGAAAAAGCCGGAAAAAATATTGATGATAAAACGTTTGATATTGAAATTGAAGGGAAACGATTAGGAAAAAAACTGATTGATATCTATAATGTCAGTAAGACATTCGGAAAAATGAAAATCATTGATGATTTTTCTTACAAATTTTCAAAAGCCGAAAAAATCGGTATTTTTGGAAATAACGGAGTAGGGAAGAGCACTTTTTTAAATTTGATAACGGAAACAATTCCGACAGATGTCGGTTCAATTGAAAAAGGTTCAACGGTTTCAATCGGTTATTTCAAGCAATCTTCGATTGATAAAGAAACAGAAGATATTAGATTAATTGATTATATTAAAAATACAGCGGAAATCGTAACACTCGGGAAAAACAGAGAAATGTCGGCAGCACAATTTGCCGAATATTTTTTGTTCCCGCGTTCGATGCATTATAATTACTTATCGCAATTAAGCGGCGGTGAAAAACGGCGCTTGTATTTGTTAGGTATTTTAATGAAAAATCCGAATTTTTTGATTCTTGATGAACCGACTAATGATTTGGATATTATGACATTAGCTGTTCTTGAGGAGTATTTGAATAAATTTACCGGAACCGTTCTTTTTGTTTCTCACGACCGATTTTTTATTGATGCGGTTGCCGATATGCTTTTTGTTTTTGAAGATGACGGAAAAATTAAAAAATTTCCCGGAAATTATTCCGATTACAATCGATATTTATCGGAAAAAAATAAAGAAATTGAAAAAACGGCAGAAAAAAAACAAAAAGAAAAACCGAAATCAACGAATTCGAAAAAATTAAGCTATAAAGAAAAGAAGGAATTTGAAGAACTTGGAAAAGAACTTGAGGAATTAAATAAAGAAAAAAAAGAAATTGACCTTTATTTACAGTCAGGGAATTATGAAAATGAGGAATTGGAAAAGAAATCAAAAAGATTGCCCGAATTGGAGAAAATTCTTGATGAAAAAGAAATGCGTTGGTTGGAGTTGAGTGAAAAAGAGTGAAGAAGATTGAAGAAGATTGAAAAAGATTGAATGAGATTGAAAAAGATAGAAGAAGATTGATAACAGTATTGAATTGAAATTCTCATTTGATAACAAATAAACGATTTTATATTACTTTTGCATTTATAAAATAAAATACTATGAATAAAAAAAATCTTGACCCGATCGGGAAATTAATGGGATTACGTTATAAATCGCATCCTTGGCACGGAATTGAAATCGGTGATAATGCTCCGGAAGTATTAACCTGTTTCGTTGAAATGGTTCCTACGGATACCGTAAAATATGAAGTCGATAAAGCCAGCGGATATGTTACGATTGATCGACCGCAAAAATTTTCAAGCATCTTGCCTTCTTTATACGGATTTATTCCTCAAACCTATTGCGGCGAAAATTTAGCGGATGTCAGCCGAAAAAAATTAAACAGACCGGAAATTATCGGTGACGGCGATCCTTTGGATGTTTGCATTTTAACAGAAAAAGAAATTACCCACGGTGATATTTTGGTGCAAGCACGTCCCATCGGCGGATTTCGAATGATTGACGGAAACGAAGCGGATGATAAAATTATCGCCGTTTTAAAAGGTGATGCTGTATATGGTGAATACCAAGATATTACAGATTGTCCGGATGCCGTTGTCGATCGATTAAAGCATTATTTTTTAACCTATAAAGATATGCCCGGTATTGAAGGCTATCGTTGTGAAATAACACATACTTATAATAAAAAAGAAGCGCATGACGTCATTAAGCGTTCCGTAAAAGATTACAGAAACTTTATTGAAAAAACGTTATTTGAACGGTAAAATATTTTTAGAAAAAAAGGAATATTTTTTTGGAAAATAAAATTTTGATTTTACCTTTGCATCCGCTTTTTAAAGCAAACCCTTTAATGACTTCTTAGCTCAGTTGGTAGAGCAACGCCCTTTTAAGGCGTGGGTCCTGAGTTCGAGCCTCAGAGGGGTCACGGAAACCGTCGATTTAATCGGCGGTTTTTTTATTTTAGCGGAATAAAAATAAATACAAACTTTTTTAAAATACGAATTGACGTTTTCTTATTGAATTAAATTGTAGTTTCAGGAAATTTTAAATTTAAAACCGATTTCTGAACCTTGTTTCAAGTCTTTAATTTTTAATTCACTGTTTAATTGCTCACATAAACCGTTTATTAATTTATATCCCAAAGAATTTAATTTATCGGGATCGAAATCATTCGGCAAGCCCTTTCCGTTATCTTTTACACGCACACTATAAATATCATCGCTAACTTGACCTTCAACGGTAATAAGTCCGCCGTCTTTGTTAAAAGCATGTTTGATGCTGTTTGAAAGTAATTCGTTAAGAATTAAACCGTAGGAAATTAATTTATCGATAATAATTATTGAATGTTCCGAATGCAGATTAATCGTGATATTTTTTTTATCCGTAAAAGAAGATATTTCAATATTTTTAACAAGATTCACCGTGTATTCTTTAATGTCTATAAATTTTAAATTATCGGATTTATACAGCAATTCATGAACACCGGAAATGGCATCAATGCGTTCTTGACTGATTTGTAGTGTATTCCTTAGGTCTTTATCTTTAATGGTGTTGTATTGTAAACGTAATAAACCGGAAACCATTTGCAAATTATTTTTTACTCTGTGATGAACTTCATGTAACAAAATTTCCCTTTCTTTTATGCGATCGGATAATTGAATGTTTACTTTTTCTAATTCAAAATTACTTTCATTAAGTTTTTTATTGTATTTATGAAATTGGTTTGTAAAATAGTACATTAAAAAAAGGACACCGACAAAAACCAAAATAAAACTTGTAAGCATATCGGCAAATTGATCTTGTTTAGTAGGATATTTTGTAACATATTCAGGATGGATATAACCGATAATAATTAAGCTGACAGAAACAATAAATAATAACAAAAGAAAAAAGAATAACTTTTTTCCTTCGGCAACAGCAAGGGTAAATGCTCCGAATAAAAAAATATAATACTGAAATCCGCCTTCTAACCCATTATTGGTGAACCACATAACAGGCGTTAAAATAATAAAAGTGTAAATGATTGTAATGTTAATAACAATTTCAGATTTTCCTTTAAATCTTGAAATATAATAAAAGAATGAATATAAAAATATGGTAAAAAGTAAAACCGCAAATGAATAAAAGGGAAGGTTTATAAAATAATTTAAAGGGATGGTCGTTACACAAAATAAAATATTAATCAGTAAAATGGTGTTTGCCATCCTGTATTTTAAAGCTATTTTTGTCGAATCACCGATTAATATGTTTATGATGTTTTTCAATAAATACAGTTTTTTTAATTAAGAGAAAATCATACTTGCCTGTTACAAAGATACTAAAATTTCCGGTCGTATTCAGATAAACGGTCGAATATTTTGATTTTTGAACAAAATTTATTATATTGCAACTGATTGTTTCAGAATATATTCCGAAAACGATAAACCGATTAAAATAAAGCATCAGTATGATAAACGTATTAATCGTTGAAGATGAATTTACCATCGCTTTGGATATTCAAGAGCGGTTAAAGCAAATGGATTATTCCGTAATAGGAATAGCTTCCGATTACGATAAAGCTATACCTTTTTTATTTCATAGTGAACCGGATATTGCATTGTTGGATATCAATCTCGGAACCGGTAAATCCGGAATTGATTTAGCACTATTGATTTATGAGAAATTTGAAATTCCCGTTATTTTTTTAACCGCTTATTCCGATGACACAAATTTTGAAAAAGCTCAAGAAGCACACCCGATGGGTTTTATCGTAAAACCGTTTAAAGATGAAGATCTTAATCACGGTATTAAACTGGCTTTGCAACGCTTTGAAGAAATAAACATAAGTAAAACAGAAACAAATATAAACAATATTGAAACTAAGAGATTTAATGAATTAATTTTTCTGAAAGAAGAAGGACAAATAATCTGTGTCAAAAAAAATGACATTATTTGGTTGGAAGCGATGGATAATTATACCATTATACATAAGCATAAAGAAAAACATATGGTTAATACGTTTTTAAAAGATGTTTTAATCAAGTTAGATTCCGATAATTTCTTCCGAATTCATAAATCGCATGCCGTAGCATTGGATAAAATCACTAAAATTGAAGATAATTTAATTTTCTTAGACGATATTTATTTGATTATCAGCAGGAAATATAAAAAAGACCTGTTAACAAGATTGGATTTACTTTAAATTTGTATTAATTTCCGGTTTCACGAATTTTTCCTGTTATGAAATAAGAAAGAATTTTTTTTTATATTGCTGTATATAAGTTTTTTACAAGGACTAAGGTCCTTGTTTGTGTCGGCTTTTTATTTTAACCCCCGACTTTAGTCGGGGGCTGAAACAAACCACTGATCATAGGGTTTTAACCCGTTAATAATTTTTTAATCGAACAACAAAGATTAATTACTTAAATTATTGTTTTTATTCGTCAAAAAATAAAACAATAAAATTTTTAGGGTTTTAAGGACGAAAACAAAGATAAACAGCAAATATCCTATCAAATTATATTTTTCTTTAATTTTATTTTGTTAAAATACAAAAGATTAGTCAAAATATTTTTATTTTTATTAAATAAAGTTGTATATTTCTAAAAAAATATTAAGTGATGGAAAAAATATATAAAATTTTGGTTTTTGTGAGTGTCGTAATTTTATTTGTAAATACCCAAAAAGGATACTCACAGGTATTAATTTCCAATACGACAGGTTCTCCGAACTCAAATGCCATGTTGGAAATAGAATCTTCGAATAAAGGCGTGTTAATTCCGCGTATTTCAAGTGCAAATCGAAAATTATTAACGGCCACTCCCGGTCTGTTGGTTTTTGATTCGGATTTAGGCAGTTTTTTTCTCTACGGAAAAACAGCTGACGGCAACGACGGTTGGATTGATTTATCCTCGGATGCCGGAATATGGACACGAACAAATAATAATGTTTATTTATCCAATACGGCATATAATGTCGGAATCGGAACATCAACACCCAAGAACCGATTGGTGATTCAAGCGAATAACGACAGCGATACTTTGCTGGAAATTCGAGATAAAAACGGCGTGCCTTTAATGGTCGTAACACCGGTTTTAACGCGTTTTAATTTTGTAAAATCGAAAAAAGGCGTTTCCGGAGGTTTTGCCGTAGGACGCTATGCCACGGCAAAAGACGGCAAAGCATTGACTGATACTGCTTCTTTATTTTTAGTTACTTCGGACAGTACGCGAGTTTATACGGCAGAAAAAGAAGGAAAAGGTGTGTCGGGCGGTTTTGCCGTAGGTCGTTATGCGACGGCAAAAGGAGCCCCTTATGTTAAAAAATATTTTTTTACTAATATTGACAGTACCCGTGTTTACACAGGCGGAGGCAGTGCAGTAACATCCGGCGGATTTGCCGTAGGGCGCTATGCGACGGCAAAAGGATTTCCTAATGTTGAGAAATATTTCTTTACCGATATTGACAGTACGCGTGTTTATACGGGCGGAGGCAGTGCCGTTACATCGGGCGGATTTGCCGTAGGGCGTTATGCAACGGCAAAAGGTGCCCCTTATGTAAAAAAATATTTTTTTACTGATATTGACAGCACAAGAGTGTATTCACAAGTAACGGCAAAAGGAATTTCCGGCGGTTTTGCCGTAGAACATTATGCAACCGGGGTAGGATCATTGAAAAAATTCTTTTTTAGCAATGCTGACAGTACAACCATTAACGTAGAAGATTCTTTGGCCGGCTTTAATGTGGTAAATGTCGGAAGCGGAAAAGAAGAAAAATTCATGAAGGTAAACACTGAAAATACAAGAATCGGACGTGAAGCCGGTAATGCAACAACTCCGGGTTCAGGAGATGTCGGGAAATATAATTCATTTATCGGGTATCGTGCAGGTTATACAAATGTAACGGGGAAACGCAATGTTTGTATAGGACAATTTGCCGGATTTACGAATAAATCCGATTATAATGTTTTTATAGGTGATCAAACAGGTTATTCAAATGATAACGGCAGATACAATTTATTTATGGGATATGCTAGCGGTTATAAGAATGTGAAAGGTGACGGAAATCTTTTCTTGGGTTACCAATCCGGACATGAAAACTCAGAAGGTCACAGAAATGTATTTATTGGTTATAATTGCGGGTATAATCATACAAGCGGAAACGACAACTTATTTTTGGGAAATCAGGCCGGACAGTGGGATATGACAGGCGGTAATAATATTTTTATAGGAAATCAAGCAGGACAGGGAAACTTTGGAGGAACAAATAATGTGTATATAGGTTATCAGGCAGGTAGAAATATAAGTGGCGGTACAGGAAATGTTTTTATCGGAAATCAAGCGGGTTATAGCGGAACCAGAAGTAATGAATTGATAATTGACAATACAAACACTGCAACACCGCTTATCTGGGGCGATTTTACGGCTGATTCTTTAGTAATAAACGGAGACTTAACTTATACGGGAGTATTAACCAGTGCTTCAGACTTAAGATTGAAAACCAATTTAATACCGTTAACAAATGTTTTATTGAATCTTGAAAAAATCAGGGGAGTATATTATAATTGGAAGCCGGAAGTCCAAAATATACCCGGTAGAGATAACAGAAGACAGATAGGAGTAATTGCTCAGGAACTTGAAAAAGTATATCCCGAATTGGTTTATACAAATAAGAAAGGTTATAAAACCGTAGACTATACAAAATTGTCCGCGATATTAATTGAAGCTGTTAAAGAACTGCAAATTCAAATTATAAAACACCAAAATGATGTTGATAAACTCAAAGAAGAGAACAAATCATTGAAAAAACAACAAAAATTCATTCTTCAAGAAATTCAAACCATTAAAAACACAAACAAAACCAAATAAATAATTATTTAAAAACACAAAAATTATGGCTACTACAGATCCCAATCAAAAATTTGCCTTTTTAGTAACAGGATCAACAAATAATGTCTATATAGAAGACTTGAAGTTAGTCTATTCTATGCTTACTCAGTATTATAATTATCCGAAAACAAACATATATGTAGTTTTTGGTGACAGTATTGCTGATACAAGTTTTTTCGATGTTGATACTTCAAAAAAATTAATTTTAGAAGGAGCAAAAACAATCTCCGATTTGAATACTTTATTTACAACTTTTAAATCAGCAGCAGATATAAGTTCTGACAATACGATATTGCTTTATTTTACCGGTAACGGCACAAACAGTCCGGCTTTAACTTTAAACGGTATCGGTTCAAGTATTGATACTATCTGGTATGAAAACAATGTGAATCATTTTGTAAACGGTATAAAAAATGCTGAATTGAATGTAGTTATGCAGCAATCTTATTCCGGAGATTTTGATACTACAGTAAGTAATACAGTTACCGGTGCTGCATGGAGCTTTACGAGTGCATGTACAAATACGCAAACTGCTGTTGCAGGTGTATCAGGAAATAAATTTACGGAAGCTTGGACGGCAGGATTACGGATGGAAGCAAGTACCGGCGGAACAAATATCGGGACATTTGCTGATAAAGCGATTCCTGTTTCTTCTCCGAATTATTTAATATCACTTGAACAGGCTAAAAACTTTGCTGCTGCTTGGATGAATGATACTAATCAAACACCGCAATATAATGATAACGGAGACTTGTTCTTAGGTAAACCCAATTTGTTAATTCGTGACGGGAATCACGGATCACTAACGGGACAAGTTGAAGAAAGCCCTGATATAATCATTCATCACCCTAGTCATCCGACATTAAATGCTAATGAATATGTTCAAGATACTGCAGGTGCTTTTGAGAATGAAATTCAAGTAAAAGTGTTAAATATTGGTACACATCCGGTAAGAAAGTATTATGTAGGAGTAATCAGATATGATACAGATACTGCCGGAACAGGAGAAAAGAGAGTTGATAATGTCAGCCTTTCAAACGAAGTATTATGCCCGATTCCGATGCCTGATGATGCTTCTCAGCCGGCAAATACTTCACCTACATTATTCTCTAATATTTCTGAATTCACAGATATCAGGTTTCCTGATACGACACATGAATCCATAAGAGCAAAAGCAGGGCTTGAAGAGTTTACTGCCGCGAGTCTTGGTACATGGGTATGGGATTGTCCTAATCGATTTTCAGAAGCTCAACTTAATATTTCTTATTCCGGACAGACAGATGTAATAACTGTCAATCCCGGAACAGGAATAAGCGGTCACAGGGCCGAAGAAAAGTTTGCTTTTTTATTTGCAGGAAATACCGGAACACAATATGAAAACGATATATTAAAAGTTTATGACACATTAACAAACTATTACGGATATCCGAAAGATCATATTTGGATTGT
>JANTGL010000010.1 GCA_024762915.1 Bacteroidales bacterium
AATCTTACAAAGATTCATCCGATATATTTATTTGTTTGAGTCATCTCGGATATGAAGATGATACAAAACTGGCTGAAGAATTCCCTTATTTCGATATTATTATCGGTGCACATTCACACACAACATTAAAAAAAGGTGTTCATAAAAACAACACATTTATATTGCAAGCCGGTTCATATTTAAAATATTGCGGTGTTTTAGATTTAAAAGTCGTTAATCATAAAATTGTTTCGGAAACAGACTCCTTAATAAATCTTTACAAGCAAAAAAATGTTCCGGAAATTACTAAAATTATAAAAAATTATAATAACAATCCTGTTTTGAATAAAGTTATCGGTAAAGCCGAAAAAACTTTAACCGGAAAAGATGAACTCGGATCCATGATGACCGATGCCATGCGTGACACTTTGCATGTTGATATTGCTTTTCAAAATAACGGCGGCATACGCGTACATGAAATTCCGAAAGGAGATATTATACTGAAACAAGTTTTTGAACTTTCACCCTTCGGAAACACTTTCGTTACCTACAAAATGTGTCCGATACAAATTAAAAAACTTATTAAATATGCATACGAAATTCATAACAACAGCACTTTGCAAGTAAGCGGTATTCAAATTGAATTAATTACCGAAAACGAGAAACTGAAGAAAATCATATTGAAAGATAAAAACGGCAATAAACTTCCGTTTAAAAAATATTCTGTTGCAATAAATGATTATATGGCAAATGCTTACTCCTTAAAATTTCTTAAGAAAGGTGAAAATACCGGAATAATTGATGCTAAAACAACAACTGATTTTATAAAAAAATATTCACCGTTAAATTATTCCGATGTAAAAAGAGTATTTTCTAAAAAAATTAACAAGTAAAATATCAAACAAAATATCAGATTTACATTTTTAATACTGTAAAGATAAAAAAACAACAATGCATTATTATTGTATCATATAATGTAATTTCAAACCTGTTTTTATCCTTGCACCAATAAATATGGATGAACTAAGCATAAGTAAAACAGTACTTTCTCCTGATATTATTCTGAATAAAAAAGATAATTTTTTTTTATTATCCGGAAAATCAGTAGTTGAAAATGCCGAAGATTTTTATAATCCGATTTTAAAATGGTTTAAAAATTATTTTAATAATCCAAACAAAAATACTGAAATTATTTTCTTTTTAGAATACTTGAATTCATCTTCTTCTCTACAAATTGGTAATATTATTGAATCTATTCTGAAAAATAAAGATAAAACAAAAATTGTAATTAATTGGCTGTATGAAAGCAGTGATGAATTAGCATTAGAAGCCGGAAAAGAATTTCAATATATTTATCAATTCAAATTTAATTTCATAGAATTAGAAGATGAATATGAAGAAGTTTTTGAATTTTAATTTTTTTTTTACCTTTATACATTAAAGAAAAATGTTAATACTGATTACTTAAGTTTCAAAATTTATAACCATTTACATTAAGGAAAATGGAAGAAAATCTTAAAATCAATAAAACACAACTCAGTCCTGAAATTACATTTGATAAAAAAAATAATATTTTTGAAATTTACGGAAAATCCGCTGTAGAAAATGCTGATGATTTCTACAAACCTGTTTTAAATTGGTTTACAGAATATTTTAAATCTCCGAATGAAAATACAGAAATTAATTTTTATTTAGAATATTTAAATTCTGCATCTTCAGTACAAATAGGAAAGTTAATTAATTTATTTGAAATTAATAAAAATAAATGTAAAATTTCACTTAATTGGTTTTACGAATCTGATGATGAAATCATGTACGATGCCGGAAAAGAACTTCAATATATGTATGAAATAAAATTCAATTTTAAAGCAATCAAAGAAGATTCAGACCGGTTTCAATTTTAATCAGCTCCTAAAAAAAATCTTTAAAATATGATTTCTGTTTATTTTTATAAAACGGATACACAACATAATGATAAATAATACAACCGATACAGAAATTAAAAGCAACATCAGCAAAAATACAAACAGCTAAAATTCCGGCCGTTATCGAAGCAGCTGTCGGAAAAAAGAAAAATAAACCCAAGGCAACAGCTGATAAAAAGAAACCCAAACGTGCAGCAAAAACCTTTGGTGCTTTATTAATCATCTTTTTCGGCAAATTAGTAATATTAAAAAATGTTCTTACCAACCATGAAATAGGGCTAACCTGAACTTTCTCAAATATTCTGAATGAAAAATCGAACAAAGCAATTGCTAAATACACTATATTTTGTGTGATTATAAATAAAAGAATTAAGCTCAAAACTACGGAAGCAGTAACTCTGCTTACATTTTCATTTATTTGTTCGTTTGATACGGGACATACTAATTGATTCATTTCTTTTATTTTATTTGATTTATAACAATATTATAACGCAAAGATATATAACTTTGTTTTATATCAATGTGATTTGAATCACTTTTTGAATTATTTTTCAATAAATAGTACAGAATATCAAATCGGAAGATTACTTTCTTTTTTTTAAAAGAAACACATAATACTGTTTTATAAAAGATTAGGAGATATCAATTTTATATTAATTGATTGAATCGAATTAATAATTTATTTTGAATTTTTTCTTTTATTTTCTTCATATTATTAGCTGCCAATAATTCTTTTTTCATTGAAGTAACACTTTTCTCGGTAAATCCGCACGGATTAATATGTTCAAAATAAGACAAATCAGTATTTACATTCAAAGCAATACCGTGCATCGTAATTTTTCGACTCACTTTCACTCCGATTGAACATATTTTACGCTCATTACTTTTTCCGACATCCAACCAAACGCCGATATTACCTGTATTTATTTGGCCTTTTATACCGTAATCTTTTAAAACATCAATAATCAAATATTCAAGCAAATAGATATAATCTTTAACTCCCAAGCCATATTGATCAAGATCAACAATCGGATACATTACAATTTGCCCGGGTCCGTGATAAGTGATATCCCCGCCCCTGTCAACCGGAAAATAAACAGCATTTAATTGTACTAATTGATCCTCGGATATAAGCAAATTATTTCTGTCACCACTTTTTCCGATGGTATAAACATGCGGATGTTCACAAAATAGAATTCTTTCTTCAACAGACTTTTCGTTTAACTTCCTTTTTATTGAATTCGCAAAAATCTCATTCTGAATATGATAAGCATCAGCATACGAAATCAATCCTAAATCTTTAAAAATAATTTCATTCATATTTATTATTTAACTGCAAAGATGCAATTATTCGAGATAAACAATACATTTTATAATTTTTAAATACTTTTCTTTAAATGCGTTATTAAACATGAAAATTATAAACCGGAATTTATTATATTTGCGAAAATACAAAAACACATATTTTCAACAAAAAAATAAAAAATCATAATGGATAAATTACTTTTATTAGGAGACGAAGCAATTGCACAGGCAGCTATTGATTCAGGATTATCGGGTGCTTATGCCTATCCCGGTACACCCTCTACGGAAATAACCGAATATGTTCAGAAAAATAAAATTGCCAAGGAAAGAAACATTCACAGCGAATGGTCAGCCAATGAAAAGACAGCAATGGAATCGGCTCTCGGAATGTCTTATGCCGGAAAACGTACAATGGTCTGTATGAAACATGTGGGACTTAATGTTGCAGCCGACGCTTTTATGAATTCTGCAATTACCGGAGTAAACGGCGGGTTGATAATTGTTGTAGCAGACGATCCGAGTATGCACTCCTCTCAAAATGAACAAGATTCAAGATATTTCGGCGATTTTGCAATGGTACCTATATTTGAACCGTCAAATCAACAGGAAGCATACGATATGGTTTATGAAGCATTTGATTTTTCAGAAAAATTTAATGTCCCTGTTTTATTTCGAATCACAACACGTTTGGCTCATTCCAGAGCAGGGATTGTACTCAAAAAACTTAAAGATGAAAATAAAAACAGTTTCCCGGGTGATTTAAGACAATTTGTATTATTACCTTCTATTGCTAAAAAAAATTATCGAATTTTAATAGGGAATCAAGCGCGTTTGGAAGAAGCTTCAGAATATTCGGCTTTTAACAAATACATCAGAGGAGACGATAAATCAATCGGAATAATTGCTTCAGGAATTGCCTACAATTATCTTATTGAAAATTTTGAAGACGGAAAAGTTCCCCATCCTGTAATTAAAATCAGTCAATATCCTTTGCCTTCCGATATGATCAGGAAACTTTATAACGAATGTGAAACAATTTTGATACTTGAAGAAGGTTATCCGTTTATTGAATATAAACTTACGGGTGTTCTCGGTGATAAAAAAGTTAAAGGACGATTAACAGGTGATTTACCGCGCGACGGAGAATTAAATCCGAATCATGTTGCCGTTGCTTTGGGACTTGAAAAACCGATTGAAGAAAAACAAGCAGAGATTTTAGCTCCCCGTCCGCCTGCATTATGTCCGGGTTGCGGACATACCGATGTTTTTTTAGCACTTAATGAAGTTATGAAAGAATACGGACCCGGAAAAGTTTTCTCCGATATCGGATGTTACACACTGTCTGCCTTAAAACCTTTGGAAAGCATCAACACATGTGTTGATATGGGTGCTTCAATAACTATGGCAAAAGGAGCTTCCGATGCCGGACTTAAACATGCCGTTGCTTTTATCGGTGATTCTACTTTTACACATTCCGGAATGACCGGTTTACTTGATTGTGTTTATGAAAATACTGCTATTACGGTTATTATTTCAGATAATGATACAACAGGAATGACCGGCGGCCAAGATTCACATGCAGAACATCGCTTACATCAGATATGTAAAGGACTCGGTGTTGAAGAAGATCATATCAGAAGTTTTATTCCTTTAAGAAAAAATCATGAAGAAGCTTTAAAAATAATAAGGGAAGAAATTGAATATGAAGGAGTTTCGGTTATTATTCCGCACCGTGAGTGTGTCAGAACTTTGGAACGTAAACATAAAACGAATGTGAAAGTCGGAAAGATGAAATAAAAAGGTTTCATGAAAAGCAAATAAGAAAAAAGAACAATTTTATGGAAATATATAATCCTACAGATGAGAACTTTGAAATGATTCAACCGAAAAATGATATCTACAGAGGAATTATTTTCCCTTCATTATCAAAACGGATTCAGGCTCTTTTTATAGATTCATTAATTATCTTTATAATTTTTCTGGGTTTTTCATACCTATTTGATTTTCTTAAAGATGAAAATGAATATTTGAGAATTTTCATCTTTATTTTTATGTTATTTTTATACGAACCTATTTTAATTTATTTTTTTAAAGGAACAATTGGTCAGCAAATATTAAATCTGAAAGTTACAAATTATGATAATCCTAATAAAAAATTAAGATTATTAAATTCTTTTTTAAGATTTCTTATCAAATGGTCTCTCGGATGGCTTTCTTTTATTTCAATTATGTTTAATACTAAAAACAGAGCTATCCATGATATTGTCAGCAATTCAATTGTTACATTTTTTGAAGATTTAAAAAAAACTAATAAATATTAAATTTTTTATACAGAAAAACATGAAAACAGATATTATATTATCAGGTGTCGGCGGACAAGGCATTTTATCCATTGCCGCAACAATCGGCACGGCAGCGTTACAAGACGGCTTAAACATGAAACAATCCGAAGTACACGGGATGAGTCAAAGAGGCGGTGATGTATCATCAAATATGCGCGTTTCTGATAAACCCATTGCATCAGATCTTATTTCAAAGGGAAAAGCAGATGTTATTCTTTCGGTGGAACCGATGGAAGCTTTACGTTTTGTTTCTTATTTAAAACCTGACGGATGGCTTATTACCAATTCAAAACCTTTTAAAAACATTCCGAATTATCCGGATATAGAAGGTATTTATGACGAAATTCGTAAAATAAAAAATCATATCATTGTTGATGCCGACAGTATTGCCAAAGAATTAAAATCTTTGCGTTCTTCAAATATTGTCATGCTGGGTGCAGCATCGCCTTTTATTGATATGAACTTTGAAAGTTTTAAAAATGCGTTAAGAGCCATATTCGGAAAAAAAGGCGAAGATATTGTCGCAAAAAATATTCTGGCTTTAGAAAAAGGAAGAGAATTTACCATGTCAAAAATAAATAAGTAAATGACTGAAAATCAAATGCGAAAAATAATAAGGCGGGTATCTTTATATCCGCCTTATCTAGGTGCAGGAATTAAACTAAAAAATGTTAATAAAGATTTTACGCGTTTTGAAGTTCAAATGAAGATGCATTGGTATAACCGTAATATATTCGGAACACATTTCGGAGGTTCTTTGTATGCTATGTCCGATCCGTTTTTTGTATTTATCGTTATGAATTTTCTCGGAAAGGAATACATTGTTTGGGATAAATCGGCAAAAATTGATTTTAAAAAACCGGGAAAAGGAACCGTAAAAGCTGTTTTTGAAATCAGTAACGATAAACTTGCGGAATTAAAAAAAGATGCTGACGAAAAAGGAAAAAACACCTACTTCTTTAAAACAGAAGTTAAGAATTCCGATAATGAAACTGTTGCAGTTGTAGAAAAAGAAATTTATGTTAAAAAGAAAAACTAAATTTACATCTGTTGACAGTCATATGATGAATATTATAAATTAAAGTGATATAAATTATTATCTGTATTGTTTTTATTACCTGAGTTTTTAGTATTTGAGAAATCAGATGCTTTGCACCTTTTCATACCGAGCTCAATAATCATTCAACACAACATCTTCCGTGACCGAAACCGCCGGCAAGATTTATTAATTTTGAAGAACCGCAATGCGGACAATGTTTAATATCCGTATTAAAACTAATATGAAATAATTGACCGCATGCTTCGCATTTTATAATGTTTTGTCTGAAATGAACATTCCCGCCTTCCAATCTTAAATTTTTTCCGTTAATTAAAAAATCAGAAAGCTTTTTTCTGGCAACTTCAATTAATCTGGTGAAAGTAGGACGTGAAATTTCCATTTCAACAGCAGCTTCTTCCTGCGACATTCCCAGAAAATCCGATAATCGAATGGCTTCAAATTCATCCAGACTTAAAATTACCTGTTCCAAATCTTTGGCTGAAATTCCCGAAGGTTTAAAATTCGTAAATATCGGAGGCGTATGTACCTTTCTGTTTTTTTGCGGTCGTGCCATACAAACTTATTTTAACAAGAGACAAAACTAAAGATTAATTTTGAAATATGGTTCAAAACATTTAAGTTTTCTTCTAATCTTAAAGAATTCTAAATTATAAACATTTTTAATTCCCGATTAAAATAAAAGGGCTCCAAAAATACGGTTGTGCATAGTTCCCTTCTTCAATAAGTTGTAATTTAGCAGCTCTTAATGAATGATTATACCCGTACGGATTATTATAATTTTCCAAAACATTTTTATAAAAATCAAGCATCAATTTTTCTGTTGAATTATCCGAAATTTGCCAAAGCGACAGCATTATATTTTTTGTTCCGGTGTATAACAAAGCTCTTGTCATACCGACCATTCCCTCTCCTCTTCGATACGCTTTTATGCCGGTTTCAAAATAGGGTAAAACAATCAAATCTGAATTCAATTCTAGATCAAACAGTTCATTCATAAATAATACTCCGTCTTCTTCATCCGTATTGTTATGTGCCAATAAAATACCCGAAAATTCAGGATTTTCGGAATTTATAAAACCGTAGGATGCAATATGAATAATCTTAAATTCTTCCGAATCTATTGATTTAACGAATTCTTCATCAGCTTCTTCGCGCATTTCTGTTTCAGGGGATTTTCCCGAATTTTCGAATTCATTGTAGATTGTGGTTACTTCGTTCTCACTTTCCGGAAAATTAAAAATATTATTTCCGCTAAGCAAATGTGTTCGTGAATTAATTTGAAACGTTTTTTGTGTTTCCTTCAAAATATCACGTGTTCTTCTTGTCGTTAAATTTGTATTTGAATTATCAAATACCGGTGCAATGCCTAACCAATCGTCCATATAGGTCGAATCAACATACTCGACGGTATCCGTATATAAAGAATCAACATTCTCAATAGTATCGGGGTACACATTATAATTATTTATCGATGTATCTTTATATAAAAACTTCGGTAATAAATCTGCCGACAAAGAATAAGAAACCGCATATTTTTTGATTAAAAACGGATAATCCTTAAAACTGTTCCGATTGCCGTTATATTCTTCCGTTAACAAAGCTTCAAAAGGAATTATCCCTATATTTCCGTCAGGAATTATTATCAATTGTTTTATTTCAGGAGTATATACCGAAATGTCGGGAAGCAAATCTTCATACAGCGAATAAGCCTCTCGGATATAAGCACTTACACTGCTTTCATTTTCCGTAAGAAGATGCTTCCTGAAACTTGCAATTTCAGCATTAAAATCATCGATATTTTTAATAAAATGAATGTCTGTTTTGTTCTTTCCGATTGTATAAACATACAAATACTTCGACGAATCCGGACAGAAATAATCCAATATAAGTGTGCTGTCATTTATTAAATCTTGTATGTTTTGAACGGTTACGGAAAACCGGTTGTATTTTAAATCATAGTAATTCGGGGAATTTTGTTTAATATCCGTGATAAAAGAATCATAATCTCTGTATAATGCGGATAATTTTGTTCTGCTCTTTGTATCATGAATATTTTCGGAAACTTTCCTTTTGAAATACGTAATATCGGCTAATAAATCGGTTTCATTACTTAGTTCAGAATCCGGAACGCCTGCAAATTTAGTTGCTTCGGGTAATGAAAGCAAAATTCCTCTTTTATTTTTTTCGGAATAAATAAATGCTTTTTCATAATATTTGCTATCGTTTGTTTTTTTATATAATTGAATACATAAAGCAGCCGCTTTTTTATAGACTTCCGATATATTTTCGGCTAAAAATTGTTTATCATTTTTCAATAAAACCGTCTTTTTTATTTTTTCGATAATTAAATCCGAAAGCTCATATACTTTATAAGCATGTTTTAAATTATCAACATTATTAGTCCTCAAATACAAATTCCAAAAAGCATCGGCTTTCATATTCAAGGTTTCCAAAAGTAATTTTTGATCAAAATAAAAAGTTGAATTATTAAAAACGGGATTTACGGTAATATCCTGTGAATCAAAATTTTCAATATTACTGACTAATGCCTTTTGCAGATTTTTCAGTTCTGCCGCATACCCTTTTTTTGCTTCGTAAACCGATGCCGTCAGTTTATAAAGTCGAGCTGTTTCGGGATGCTTATTTCCTGATTTCTGCAATCGAATTGTCAAACTTTTATTATAATATTCGATAGCCGAATAATAATTCCCGTCATCTTTATTAGCATTTCCGATATTAAGAAAACTTTCTGCAATTTCAAGATGATTATCACTGTTTAAAACAGTTCGTTGAATTTTCAAAGCATTATTGAAATAATTCTCAGCAGCAATATTTTCTAAATTCTCATTGAGAATTTTTCCTATTTTTGTGTATTGTTGTGCGGTTTTTAAATTCCATGTTTCATATAATTTTTTACTTATTTCTAACGAATTATTAAAATTTTCAACAGCTTTTTTAATATCATTCATTTTTAAATAAACACTTCCGATATTAATTAATATTCTTGCAACTGCTCGATGTTCTTCGCCGTATTTTACTTTAAATATGCTTAATGCCTTAGTATTGTATTCCAATGCTTCAGGATAATCTCCTTTCGAATTTAATACATTTGCCAAATTAGCATAAAGTCCTGCTGTTTCGGTATTATCTTCACCCAAATTATGTTGTTTAATTCGGAGTGCATTTTTATAGTTTGTAATTGATTTTTTATATTCTCCCAAAGTAAGATACACAGCACCCAAGTCGGTATATAAAGAAGCAAGATCGGGATTGAATGAATTCAAGTTCGTTTTTTTAATTTTTAATGATCTTAAAAAACAGTTTAAAGCCAAATCGGGATTTCCTGTCTTTATAAAGCCGCGACCGGTATTCAGCAAGGAAGAAGCGATTTTCATGTCATTCTCCGGAAGTATTTCCTCTCGTATCTTTAATGCTTTTTGATAAAGTTTAAGGCTCTTATAATATTCGCCTGTCAGAGAATACAATCCGCCCAAATTATTATACGAATCGGAAACTTTCAGATGATTACTTCCGTATATATTTTTTCGAATACCTAAGGTTTTTATCCACAAATTCTTTGCATCCGAATATTTTTTGGCATAGAGATATACCAAACCTGTTTTTTCACAGAAATCGGCATAAATATCTGAATTTTCTCCTGATGTACTTAATGCTTTTTGTTTCCCGGTTTTTAAAATTTCTAATGCCCCGTTTAAATCGCCATTTTTAATAAATGTATCGGCTTGACTAAGGTAATCTTTCAGTTGGTTTATTTCTTGCGAAAACGCTGTTTCGAAAAGAAAAAATATTGATAAAATTAAAAGAAGATTTTTCATTATTATTAATTTTAGTTTTTAGTTTAGTTTCTTTCTAACGGATCGAACAAACCGCGATTTTAATGCGGTTTTTTTTTGTGTTGCAGCCTCTTATTTTTCCTTTTAATCATTCTTTTTTATCTCTTTCTCAATGTGCATCCAAGAATAACCTCCGTCATCCATTTTGAAAGTAGTCGTTATATAGTTTTTATTATCAATATTTATATGTGTAAAATATTTTTTATAGTACCAGACAAAAAATACATTTCCTAATGTTGGTTTTTCCAATTCAGTGAAGTTAATCCAAACTTCTCTTGGTTCGCCTACTTTAAATGCATAAAACTGACCCTGATAATAACTATTATCTTCTATTATTTTTGTCCCATATTTATCAATTTTATAGATAAATTCACCTCCATAAACGGCAAGACCGTTTGGTTGAAAAGCAGGAAAAATCCATACAGTGAATGTACTGTCATCATTTTGTTTGATATATTGGTTAAATCTTATATTTATTGAATCTTTAATGAATTGAATTTGATTATTTGCTGTAATTAATGCTCTTGAATATCTATTTAATAATGAAGTATCGACAGGTTCAAAAGTTCTTGAAACTTTATATTTTGTATCAACTAAGTAATGAAACACTAGATCAAAATCATTATCATCATATTTACCATAAACAGCATGCCAATTAAAATCATCTGTTTGGAAACAAAACCATTCATTTCCTAGTTGCATTAATTCTGTCGAATCTTGCATCATTACACTGTCTGAAGTCCACCATGCTATTGCATCATACAAAAATAGCCATTCAGCTATCTCGGTCTTTTGATTAAAATCATCGATATCAAAAGTCAATCCTTTATCTTTTTGACTTAAAGATGTCATTGAAATAAGGCTAAATAGCCCAACGAATAATAAATATTTACTCATATTATTAATTTCTTTTAATTGGCTACAACGGTGCGGCGGCTATGGGCAGTTTGACCTTTGGTCAAATTGCTTATAGCCGACAGTTATCGTCCAGTCCCGCAGGGCTGGGCGGTAAATGTCGCATAGCCGCCGCACCGTTCATCGTCAAGCCCGCAGGGATTGACGATGAACTTGTATATATAATCCTGATAAATTAAATAAAGTGTCCAATATATCTATAATAAGAAATATCAGTTAATAAAGTCAAGATTACTTGCCGTCATTTATTTTTGTTAAAAGTAAAAAATTATTTTTAACAATTCAAAAAAGTAGAAATAGATTTTCTTATTTATTTTTTATCTGTTTATTGATTATAATCAGTTGCAGAAATAAACCCTGCGGATTTTGAAAATTAGCCGGTTTTATTTAAAAAGAGGAGCCGTAAAGCCCCTCTCATTTCTGAAACCTTTTAACAAGAAGTATGACTTAATCTTGTTTTTCAGTTTCTGTTTCAGCTTCATATTTTTTGATAATCCGAGCTGTCACCCAGTAAATAATTAAAATCAACACAGGCCAAGATATTAAACTGATTATTTCTTTAGTGTACATAATTTTTATTTTAGAAGTTAATAAGAATGACTGTCGGAATTTATTTCTTCCGAAGTAATTTTCTTTTTATCCATTGCTCGCCACGCATAAACGATATACGCCAAAACAAAAGGTACCATCAGAGAAACATAACTCATTGCCGTCAGTGTAAAATGACTGGACGAACTGTTTGCTATGGTTAAAGAACTTTGCAAATCAAAAGTTGAGGGATAAAAAGACGTATTATTATAACCGACATTCAGCAATAATGCCAAAACGGTTAAAACCGTTCCGATACCGGCATACCAAATTCCGTTATCTTTCTTTTTAAAGATTGAAACAAACAATCCCCATAAAACACCGACAATACCGATTAAAAGGATAATTAATACCATCGGCATTTCCAAAAGATTATGCAAATATTTATAAGGTTCCATGAAAACTTCGTTTGTATCCGGGTTCACGGCAAAACCGTCAATGACCATTAAACGTATCAACCAAAATAAGAAAAATACTAAAAATAACACGGTATTATTAATTAACACTTTTCTTGTTCTTTCAATAATTTCCTTATTATCAATATTTCTTTGAAAATATAATAATGCCAGAACCCGAGCTAAAAAGAAAACAGCTAAGCCCAATGCCAAATTTTGCAAAAATGCCAGATGTGCCGTTGTCCAAACGGCTTCCAAACCATGCCAAGGTGTTTCCCAAGATGAAATTATCGGCATTTTATCGGAAGTTAAATTCATAATATTCATTTTATCAACCGAAAAAGCAGAGCCGGTAAAAAATGTTGATACAGCTGCTCCTAAAAGAATTGAACCTAATAATCCGTTGATAAATAAAAAGGCATCAAATGTTTTTTCACCGAGAAAATTATTGGGTTTTCTTCGGTATTCATAAGAAACTGCCTGAATAATAAAAGCAAACAGAATAGCTATCCAAACCCAATATGCACCGCCGAAACTGGTCGAATAAAACAAAGGAAATGCAGCAAACATGGCACCTCCGAATGTTACTAAAGTTGTAAATGTAAATTCCCATTTTCGCCCGAGCGAATTAACGATGATATTTCTTTCATCAGTTGTTTTTCCCAGTTTATAAATCAATGTTTGTCCGCCTTGAACAAACAACAAGAACACCAATAAAGCTCCTAATAATGAGCCTAAAAACCACCAGTATTCCTGTAAAGCCGTATGTGATAAAGTTTCAAACATTATTCGGTCCCTCCTTTATTTTCGTTAGTATCTGAAATATTTGCTTTTTTAATTTGCGTTAACATTATTTTTATTTCTGCAATTAATAAAGCCGTAAACACTGCTAAGAACAAAAAGAACGTAATTTGCACACTGCTTTGATCAATTTGAGAAACAGCGGCAATATTCGGCATCAAATCCTGAATAACCCACGGTTGACGACCGACTTCAGCAACAATCCAACCGGCTTGAGAAGCTACATAAGCTAAAGGTATTGTCCAAATACTTAGCCACAATAACCATGTTTTTTTCTGAAATTTATTTTTAAAACTGAATAAATAGGTTAAAATAAACAGCAATACGAAATAAAATCCTAAACCGACCATCGTATGGAACGAATAGAAACTAAGTTTCACATTAGGTACAAGCAAATGCGGGTCTTTTCCGAAATAATATCCGTAACCGAAATACTCAAAATTATCATTAAAAGCTTTCAAAGCTGCATCAGCAATGTCTTGTCTGTTTTCTTTTTTTGCCGTCTTATAAGCAGCCAATGCTTCAATTGCTTTTTTCCCTCTTTCAATTTTTTCGTTATATGATAAAATACCTTCGTCTTTATTACCGTGAACCAAATCTTTAATGCCCGGTACAAATGCATTTGCATCCATAAATGCCATATAAGATAAAGCATTAGGAATTTGAATTTCAAAAGCAAATTCTTTTTCTTGCGGATTTTCAGGGTCTTTATCATTTCCGAAAAAACCTATTGCTACCAAAGGTGCCTGACGTTGTCCGTGATACAAACCTTCCATTGCGGCAAATTTCATGGGTTGATGTTTTGCCACTTCTTTAGCCGATCCGTCTCCGGTAAAAATGGTGTAAAGAATTGAAAAGAAACCAAAAACTGAAGCTGTCAACATACTTTTTTTCGACATACTGATATTCCTTTTTTTCAGAATATACCATGCACTGATTCCAATTACAAAAATGGCTGCCAAAACATATGCTGAACTTACCGTATGCAAAAATTTATTTATGGAAGTAGGGTTAAACAATACATCCCAAAAACTGTTCATTTCGTTACGAACCGTATCAGGATTAAATTGCATTCCTGCAGGGTTTTGCATCCAACCGTTGGCTACTAAAATCCATAATGCCGATAAATTGGAGCCGACGGCCACCAGCCATGTTGACCATAAATGTGCTTTTTTACTGACTTTTTCCCAACCGAAAAACATAATGGCGATAAATGTCGATTCCAAAAAGAAAGCCATTATACCTTCAATTGCAAGCGGTGCTCCGAAAATATCTCCGACAAACCACGAATAATTCGACCAATTGGTTCCGAATTCAAATTCGAGAATAATTCCGGTTGCCACGCCGATAGCAAAATTAATTCCGAATAATTTCATCCAGAATTTTGTTATGCGTTTCCACTCCGGATTACCCGTTTTTACATAGATTGTCTCCATTATGGCAATAATGAAAGACAAACCCAATGTCAACGGGACAAAAATCCAATGGTACATAGCAGTAAGAGCAAACTGCGCTCGGGACCAGTCAACTAATCCCCAATCAATGTGTTCCATATCTTATAATTTAGTTAGTAAATAAAAATCTTAATTACATTCCCGGTATTCTCGGGATACGTTTCAGTTTTGAATTTTTATAATAAAATCCCCAACCTTTTTTCATCCAATGTCCTAAAATCGGTAAAGGGATAATAAAATCTTTATTATGTTTTCTGACTACAAAAGCTGCCCCGTCTCCGGAATCCATTACACAAACAATATGTAATTTTTCCCAATAACTTTTTCGCTTACCTTTTAATTTCATTTCATTATTAAAATTATATGTACTTACATCAGCCATAACCTCAGCAATATGTCCTTGTTTTGAAGCCCAAGGGTGTCCGATTATTGCAGCAGCATCACCTATCGCATAAACATTAGGCTGCCCTGATACTCTGCATAATTCATTAATTTTAATAAATCCGGCATCATTCTGCGGTAAATCCGATTTTTTTATAATATCATGTCCTTCTCCGCCGGAAATAAAAATTGTTAAATCAGATTCCAAAACAGAATTATCTTCAAAAATTACAGAATTTTCAGTAAATTCAGTTATTTTTTTACCAAAAAATGTTTTTATTCTATACCTTTTAAAAAAAACATCCATTTTTCCGTAGGCTTTAGTTCCCATTCTTTTTCCGGGTTCATTCATAGGAGCAAAAAAATTCAGTTCAAATTTATCCGATAATTTCTTTTTTTTCAAATAATGGCTGAAATTAAATAATAATTCAAATGCAGGACCTCCTCTTACCGCAGTTGCTGTCGGATCTTTAGGATTTCCTGCAAAACCTACGGCTATTTTACCGTGTCCTCTTTGTATTAACTTCTCAAGTTCATCCTTAATTTTAACTGAATCGCCGGGTTTGCCGCAAATTGATAAAGTATGTTCTATCCCTTTATATTTTACTTTACTCATCCCGATTGCAATAAAAAGATAATCATAGTGATGTTCTGAAGATTCCGTTTTTACAATATTGTCAGTAACATTAATTTCTTTAATTTTTTCAATAAAAACATTAAAACCATGTTTTTCTGACAATAAAGATAATTTAATTGTTACATCTTCAAAATTCTTTTTTTTAACCGGAACCCAAATAGAAATAGGATAAATAAACAGATAATCTCTTTCTGAGATTAAATCTACATCATAGCCATATTTCCGGAGTTTAATAGCTGTTTCTACTCCGGCAAAACCACCGCCGGCAACTAATATTTTTTTCTTTATGCTAATAGAATTTTCTTTCATTTCTTAATTTTTAATAATTGTTTTGAGACATATTCACTTTTCTCCTTATCGGTTTTTCCTTTTGAACTGAGAAAATCCTGAAAAAAGAAGACTTTTAATATCGCAAACATGATAATTAACTTAATAATGATAATTGTCCAGACACGTTTTCCGTATTTCGGCATATCACGAAAACCTTCAATATAAAAATTCCATATTTTTTTTAATATTTTCAGCATCTGACTTTTAAAAAATTAAATGAATGACTAATTCCTTAAATTCTGACTTATACACTAATAATACAATTTTTTATTTTTTATATTTATCTGTCAAAAATAATAAACTTATGTTCAAAAGCCAAAAATTAAAAAGAATATTTCATACTAATAATCACATTCCTTCCCGGCATTAAAAACCCGGTATCTTTTAATGTTGACAAATGGTCGATGTATTTTTCGTTTAACAGATTTTTAACGGAAAGTTTTAAATCCAAATGATTATTTTTCAGTTTATAAGAAAACCCTCCTGAAAGATTTAGCAAGAAATAACTTGATGTTTCGGTTTCTAACGGAGCAAACCTGTTCTGTTTAAAGGCGTATGTGCTTTTAATTGAGAAATACGGCTCAGAAAATACAGAAAGTTTCTTTTCTGAAATTTTTATTTCCGAACGAATTTTATTTTGCGGAATGAAAGGTAAATTTTCACCGTCAGTTTTTTTCGCAATTAAAGACGAATAATTTGCATATAATTTTATGAATTTAACAGGCATATATTTCAATCCGCCTTCTAAACCCTTAATATTTGCATCAGTTTGGCTGTATTTGTATATTTGCATTCCGTTATCGGCCAATTCACTTGTTTTTTGCAAATAAATAAAATCAGTGATATAATTATAAAAACCGGAAGTTTCAAAAATAAGTTTATTTAAATGCAAATGAAAACTGATATCCGGTTCATAATTTACTTGTGTTTTCATTGTTGAGTTCCCGATTTCATAATAAATTCCGTGCGGACCGTTTTGCGTTAATTCGGCAATATTAGGCGTACGATGTGCCGAAGCAATATTTGCTCGTACCAAAAATTCATCCGTTATTTGATAATTCAACCCGCTCGAAAAACTGAAATTATTATACGGTTTATTCACGGCAGCAATATTTGTTTCAGCTTCTGTTTTAATATTTCTGAAATCGTAACGCATACCGGCTTGAAAATGCAAAGCATCGGTAAAATTTGCCGTCAGCAAACCGTAAAGTGAAAAGTCAAATACTTCCGCATCCGGAATGATATGCGCAGGCGCATCGGCATTTTTATTGGTTTGATACATTCCTTGAACACCGCTGATTAATTCATATTTTTCAGAAAATGAATATGTTGATTTCAAGTTATAAGCAATTGTTTTTAAGGTCATATCAACCATTTTAAATTGCGGCATTAAATCGGAGGTTTGTAATTTTCTGTTATTTGATTGGTAGGAAAAATCGGCATCAAACATCAGTTTATGAGCAAAAAATTTATTTTTTACGGCTAAAACATTACCAGATAAATCCTGATACCAATTTTTATTTTTTCTGATGTTATCCGATACTAAATTGATTGCCGGCGGAACCGTCATTCCGAGCATCATTTTTTGCATATCGTAATACACATCCGTTTTTCCGAACTTGTATGAAAATCCGATATTTGACTTTAGGGAATATTGATTGAAACGTGAATTCGGAACTTGCAAACCGTTTCCGTCAAAATAATCTTTTTGAGAATTAAATCCGGCTCGTATTCCCGCATGAAGTTTTTTATTAGCTCCTTTAATTCCCAAATTTGAAATTGCTCCTTCGTTATTGCTGAAATACAGCAAGTTATAATCTCCCGAAATCGTATTTTGCAAAGCAGGTTTTTCTCTAACCGTATAAATTACTCCGCCCACGGCATCCGAACCGTAAAGCAATGATGCGGGACCTTTTATAATTTCGGTTCTGTCAATACCGAACTCATCTGCCATAAACGGATGATCTTCCGAAAATTGAAAATTCTCCAAACGTATTCCGTTATCAACAAATAAAATATTCGTATTCGATAAACCTCTGATTACCGGTTTTTCAACGCCCGGACTTTTGGAAATAATATCAACTCCGGGAGTATATGCCAACTTATCAATTAAATTTGCGCTTAAATTATCCGAATTTGCAATTTTCACACTCTTTATTTCAACCGTATTTTCGTGCTGTAATGAAAACCGATTTGCGGAAACGATGACTTCCTGTGTTTCAAATATTTGCGGTTTAAGTAAAATCGTAAGGGGTTTATTTAACGTATCCGTTCGTAAACGAATTATTTTATTTTCGTAACCGATTAATGAAACAATCAATTCAAAATCTCCTGCTTGTAGATTTTCCAACTTAAAATTTCCGTTTTTATCGGTAGTCGTTCCTTTATGAATTTCGGGAAAATAAACAACTGCACCCGGCAATGCTTCTTTTGTAACTTTATCACTGACACTTCCGTGAATTAATATTTGTGAATGTGAATATCCGATATTTAGAAATATCACAACAAAAGCAATTAATATTTTTCTCATCTTTTTTTATTATTTTTTTAAAAATGCAAAAATATCAAACTATTGTTCATAACAAATATTTTTTTTAAAAAATTATCTTAAATAATTTTTATTAATTTTGAGCAAAATTACAGATATGAAGAATACCGATACATACCGACATTTAAGAGGCGAATCTGTTTACCTTGATGACATACCCGAAGTATTCGGAACCTTGCACGCTCTTGTATTTGATTCGCCGGTTGCACACGGTAAAATAAAATCCGTTGATTATTCAGAAGCCGAAAAACTTCCCGGCGTTGTCAGAATATTAACTTATAAAGATATTCCCGGTGAAAACCAAATCGGTGCCATTATACAAGACGAAGAACTGTTTGCCGAAAACGAAGTGCATTTTGTCGGCGAACCGATTGCCTTAATTGTTGCCGAAAGCGAACGCATTGCTCGCGATGCAAAAAAATTATTTAAAATTGACATTGAAGAACTTCCGGCAATTATTGATCCGGAAGAAGCAAAAGAAAAAGGCAGTTTTATTGCTCCGCCCCGAACTTTTAAAATAGGCATTTCGGAAAAAGGTTTAAATAATTCAAAATATATTTTTCAAGGTTCTGCAGAAACCGGAGGACAAGAACATTTGTATCTTGAAACCCAAGGTTCTTATGCCGTTCCGAATGAAAACGGACACATCACTTTATATTCTTCAACCCAAGGTCCGACGGCCGTTCAACAAATTACTTCACGTGTTTTGGGCATTCCTATGAATATGATTGAAGTTGACGTCAGACGTCTCGGAGGTGCATTCGGCGGTAAAGAAGACCAAGCAACACCTTGGGCGGTAATGGTTGCCCTTGCTGCACATTTGCTGAATAAACCCGTGAAAATTACTTTAAGCAGACACGATGATTTACGAATGACCGGAAAAAGACATCCGTATAAAGCCAATTATAAAATAGGTCTTTCCGAAGATTTAAAAATTCAATTTTATGAAGTTGAATTTATACAAGATGCCGGTGCAGCAGCAGATTTATCACCCGCCATTACCGAAAGAACCTTGTTTCACGGAACCGGGAGTTATTATATTCCGAATGCCGAAATTACGGTTTACAGTTGCAAAACAAATTTAACGCCAAATACGGCATTCAGAGGTTTCGGAGGTCCGCAGGGATTTTTTGCAATAGAAGCAGCCGTTCAACTTGCTGCCGACAAATTGAATGTTCCCGCACATAAAATTCAGGAAATTAATCTGATTAAAGAGGGTGATGAATTTCCGTACGGTCAGTTTGCCGAAAATGCAGAAGCAATAAATTCTTGGAAAACAGCGGATAAGAATTTCAGTATTGAAAAAACTTACGAAGAAATTCTGAAATTCAATAAAGAAAATACGAAGTTTAAAAAAGGCATGTCGCTTACACCTTTATGTTTCGGAATTTCATTTACAAATACCGGATTAAATCAAGCCCGAGCATTGGTTCATATCTATACCGACGGAAGTATCGGTATCAGCACGGGTGCCATTGAAATGGGACAAGGCGTCAATACGAAAATAAAACAAGTTGCGGCACATGTTTTCTCCGTTCCCGTCAATCGCATTAAATTGGAAACCACCAATACGACGCGTGTGGCAAATACATCACCCACGGCTGCCAGTTCGGGTGCCGACCTTAACGGAAAAGCGGTTGAAATTGCTTCAAAAAAACTTTTGCAAAGGTTAAAGGAAACTGCAGGCGAAATTCTCAATGCAAATACAAATGATATTGAGATAAAAGATGAATTTGTTTTCCTGAACGGTAAAAAAACAGACTTAAGTTGGGATAAATTGGTAAATGATGCCTATTGGAAACGCGTAAAACTTTCCGAAAAAGGACATTACGCTACGCCTGAAATTCATTTTGACAAAACAAAAGAAAAAGGTCATCCTTTTGCCTATCATGTTTACGGAACGGCAATTACCGTCGCAAAAGTTGATACGATGAGAGGAACTTATGAAATTGAGGATGTTAAAATCGTTCATGACTTCGGAAAAAGTATGAATATTTTTCTGGATAAAGGACAGGTTGAGGGGGCTTTGATTCAAGGCATCGGTTGGTTGACCATAGAAGAAATTCGATTTAATGAAAAGGGACAACTTTTGGCAAATGCACTTTCTACTTATAAAGTTCCGGATATACATTCCGTTCCTAAAATTGTTGATATTCTTGAATTAGAAACGGAAGGAGCCGAACATGCCGTATTAAAATCCAAAGCCGTGGGTGAACCGCCGTTTATTTACGGCACGGGAAGTTTCTTTGCCGTGCAAAATGCAATAAAAGCTTTCAACCCGAATTACAAACCGGATTTTAAAGCACCGATAACGCATGAAAAAGTTTTAACGGGTTTGTATCAGGAATGATTTAATGATGAGAGGATTAGTTGATTTATGATGAATTGATTTGATGATTTATTGATTAGCTGATTTGAAGATGTGAGAACAATTCTCTATTGTGTAAAATTGTTCCGTTTATCCGATGAAATAATGTTTTTGTAGGCTGATTATTTTGTGTTAATTGTATTTTTATACTTTTGTCAAATAACAACTAATGTTATGCTCTGAATAAATACAGCTTGCAAATTCTGACAAATGAAACAATTTACGGTTATAATTTTAATTCTGATAAACAGCATTTTTTCATCAAATGCACAGCATTCA
>JANTGL010000011.1 GCA_024762915.1 Bacteroidales bacterium
CATGATAACCGATACCTCCGATAATAATCAAAGCCATTACCGTATATTTGATAATCGCATTCATTCCGATTAAACTCGAATCATAAGTTGAAAATCCTGCATTACAAAAGGCAGATACCGAATGAAAAATACCCTGATGAATTGATTCCCAAAACGTATTTCCCATAAAAAAAAAACCAATGCTTAAAAAAACGGCTCCGATAATCTCGGTAATAAACGTTATTCTTAAAATAAATCTTAAAATATCATGAATATCGTGTAAAGACGTATTTTCCTGTGTTCTGAAAAAAGAAATTTTGTGTTTTAAACTGATTTTTCCTCTCACGGCGAGAATAAAAGATGAACTTAATGTCATTATTCCGATGGCTCCCAATTGCATTAACAATAATAACACAAGTTCTCCCTGCCAATTAAACCCGGAAGTATTAACCGTTGTCAATCCTGTTACACATACCGCTGATGTTGATGTAAATAAGCTGTCAATAAACGATATTCCGTTTTGATGATGAACAAAGGGTAAGTTTAAGGAAAATGTACCGAGACTTATTAAAATCAAAAATGATAAGATTAAGTATTGCCACGGATTTAATCTGATATGAGATAGTTTTGATTTCAACTTGCAGAAATTATCTGACAAAATTAAACGAAACAAGTTACAAAAAAGTAAAAATTCTTGAATTTATTTTAACAAAGCATCTTTTAATCCGAGATAAATCCAATTTGCTAATGCCTGTCGATTATCGGGAAGAATGATTCTTCTTTGATCGTAGGTATTTCGAATATTTCCTAATTCAATAAAAACAGCTGTCGGTAAGGTGTGCTTTAAAATATAAAGATCTCTCGTCGAAACGGTTCCGTGATATCCCCTGCCCTTTTGGACTTTTCGATATTTTTCGTCAAATTTTTTATTAATTGCAAGAGCTGTTTTTTCGCCGCTTCTACTGTTAAAATAATGATAGAAAAAAACATCTTGTCGCTTTTGATAACTTCTGGAATCAACATGTATCACAATGGCAGTTTGGCTTTTAACGCCTAATTTCTTGTGCTTTCGATAATATTCATTAATATCATCACAGCGCTGTTTTAAACGTTTAAGTTGGTTTTTCGGTAACACTTTACCTTTAATACTTTTCTCATCTTTATCGCATTTCAAATAGTGCTCTTTGCGAATTCCGTCATTCGGGTCACGAATTAAAATATAAACGGTAGCATTGTGTTGAATCAAATTTCTGGCTAATCTTAAAGCAACATCATAAGCATATTCGTCCTCACAGAGTGTATGTTTTTTTCCGATGTATCTGGCGCCCGGATCCGGGCCTCCGTGTCCGCTCACAACATAAAATACTCTGTTTTTCAGTAAATTATCTTCAATTTCAACCTTTTGATTTTCTTTACCGAACAGAGTAACGGTTTTTATTCCGAGATTTTTTTTCTTTTTCTCAATTTTTTCAACATTAGAAATACTGTTCGGACATTTAAACATTCCGTACGGAACCCATAGTATTTTTGAATCTGAATAAAGAGTTTTCCGGAGATTTTCTTTTAAAACCAGTTCATTATAAGCTTTTATTTGTATAGCCAGGTCATAATCAGTATTTCCGATTGTTGAACGTATGCTTTTTCCGTTATAGTCATAAATTAAAATCGGTAACTTATACTCCTTATCAAAATACAATTGATCCGTTCTGTTTAAATTATTTAGTTTAAGAAATTCAGTCATATTACACGCATTATCATCTAAATGAAAACGACGTAAAAAAGCATAAGACCCTTCGCCTTTTAAAGGTGTTTTTTGAAGATAATACGGATTTTGAGCTTCAGAAATTTCACCGAAGAAGAAAAAAATGATAATAATAAGTCTTATTTTTCTATTAAGTTTTAAGTACATTTCGGAGGATAAAAATAAAAAAAAATCCCGAAACAAACATCGTGCTTCGGGATTATATGATTTATTTCATTAATTTAGTATCTTACTTTCGTAGATTCGTTAATCCAACAACCTACAGTATATGTTTTCCCGGCAGTCCATGTAAGCATAAATCCTTCTTCGGAACTCGGAAAACGAGAACTGTATTTCCCGATTAATTTATTAGCTTCTTCGGCTACACTCGGATCAATTGATTTTGCTTTATATAATTTATCAACGGCAACCCAATATACAGCTTGTTTTTCAAATTTAGTCGTTCCGCAATTATTAGCACTTCCGGCATACATTTTAGCAATTAAAATATAGGGTTTTCCGTAATTTTCTTTCAAACCGGCAGCTTTTAGAGCTAATGAACGTGCATTGCTTAATTTATTTTGAGCATAAGCAACAACGGCAGCATAATAATAATATTCGGCTTTTTGTTCGGCATTTTCTTCTTGTGTATAAGCTTCTTCAAAATATTTGGCAGCATCATCATAATTTTTCTTTTTTAGATGGAATAATGCTAAACGGAATGCCGCACTTGCAGAAGGTTCCTTTTTATATAATGCGGTTGCAGCTTGTCCGTAAAAATCATCATCGGTACATTCTTTCCATGATAAAATACCTGTTACAGTTTTCAACCATTCTTTATCGCCTTTATTTTTATCGAAATGCGATTTGAATGCAGGAATTAAATATTCACATTTAGAATATTCCGAACTGGCAAATTTCTTAGTTACATATTCCGAAACTTTATCATTATTGGCAGCAATTTTTCCCCAATTTGAAATTTTCTTTTGATTCGGAGATTTCTTTGCTTTTTCTTTTGTAATATAAGCATTCATTTTATCTGAATTCTTTTTCAAAGCATCCGTAGAAATATTATAATCGTCAACCAATTCATCGGCACCGATTTTTTCTGCTTTAATCATATCGAAAGCAGCATCAAAGAAATCTTTTACAATTGCAAAATTTGAATTTTCTTTTTCTGTTTCAACAGATTGTTTTAATAATGAATAGGCTTGATCCAAAGCTGAATCTTTTCTGTATTTATAAACATAGCTTCCTTTTTTCCCTGTTAAATATCCTGTTCCGTAATACTTATCATTCCCTAAATATTTAATTCTTTGATCGTAAATCATTAATAAAGTATCAATCCACAATTCTCTTTCGGCTACAATTTCTTTTTGTTTATCTGCTAATTTTTTAGCATCATCATATTTTTTTGCCTTTTGAGCAGCTCGTGCATCTTCACCCAATTTTACAGCTTCATTCGTTACCATTTTAATTTTTGTTCGCAACAAAACATCACCTTTCGAATATTGGTTTTTAAATTTCGGATAATACTTATACATTTCTCTCCAAAATCCGCAAGCCGCTTTATAGTCTTTACGTTTTAAACTTTGTTTCAGATTTGAATAAGTCATCAAACATTCATTTTTATCAATTCCGTATTGGTCGTTTTTACCGAGAAATATTTTCATATCGGTAACATGACTCTTTAAAATAGTCTCCAATTCAGCTAATTTCCCGTCTTTTTCAAGAGATTTTAACTCTTTAAATTCAAAAATTTTCAGATTATCTTCCGTTGCTCCGCCAAATTTAAATACATCAACATCTTCTAAACCGTCTTTTAATTTTTTATATTGATCTCTGAACAGTTGAATATTATCCGAGGTAACAGCTGTACTGCCGTCCGTTTTATATTCCGTTAGTAAGGCCGTGTATTTAGTTTTAAAAATCTCTTCAGGAGTTTGAGCATTCATATTAAATGCCAAAAACAAACTCACAATTGCAAAAACATACTTTTTCATTTTTCTTGTAATTTGATAATAATTTAATTTATTTATATAATTCATTAATTGTGCCGGAATTATCTTAGAAAAATCGTCTCCTGATAAACCAACGGTCGGTTAAATTTATGTTAAAATTAATTGAATAATAATTTTCTTGTAATAAGTCATTTTCAATTGTTCCTTTTTGTCCGATTTCAAATCCGATATTTAATTTTGCTCCGAGTTTTGTCGGTATTCCAACACCAAAATTAATTCCGTAATCTTTTATTTGTGTATTATTTAATAAAACTTCAGAATTTGTATAATGTCCTCCTAATCGCCAATTAAGTGTTTTGAAAAAATCTTTCGATATATAATTATTCGTATATTCTACACCGAAAGCAAATGAACTTGAATTAGTCAAACTGCTTGGTTTTTCATTAAAAAATAAGACATCGTTCCAATTTGCTCTTTTATAATCCGCCCCAAAAATAAACTTTTTTGTTAAAAAAGAAAAACCGATGCCGTATGAAGTCGGCATTTGAATTGTTCCGTTTGTTAAAGTATCATTCATAATAGTATCGGAAATCGGATAATCGGATGCAGGATTAATCGTTCGTGAAATATATCTTGTTCTGAATGTATTCAAATCAGTTTTATTTTCATAAAAACCTCCGACGGTAAAACTATATTTTTTAAATATTGAATCCGTATATTGTATTCCGTAACGAATATGAAAATCTTTTACTTTAGTATTTGTTAAACTAAATACATAAGAAGAATATCCTTGTTCATTTTGAGCAGATTCTGTACGGTATAATAAAGGTCCGAACAAATACGATGCATTAAATCCGATTGATAATCCTTTATAAACAAATGCATTTCCGAAATACAAATCCGTAATTCCGCCTTCACCGGCATATTTATTATTAAAATGAGAAGTGTAATCACCTAATGAAACAGAATCTGAAGTAATGATATTATAGCTTACCGAACTCATCGGATTCATACCGAAACTCATTCCCCAATATTTATTAACTCTTAAAGCAGCATTAATTGAGTTTAATTTAAAATCGTAGTCAACCACTTTATCATTTGTAACAGAATAATCTGTTCTTTTTGCATTAAATCCGGTTTGAAACAGAAATACTTTATTCGGAATTCCTGAGTAAGAGGCGGGATTTGACGGATTAATTTCATACGGCAAGCGTAAACCAAGTGCGATACCACCCATTCCGTTTGACCTCCCAATTTTAAGAGTTTCGATATTTCCGATTCCGAAACGAGAATAGGGTGAGCCCAAATTGACTTGAGCATGCAAACTAATAATTGACAAAAAGAAAATTGTCGCTGTTAATAAAAATTTATTTCGCATTATATTTTAAAATTATGTTTAAACCGATTAAAACTAAATTCGGTTCTGCAAATATTTGTTTTTTTAGTCTTCTTTCAAAGAAAAACGTATCACCGCCGGTAAATGTTACTTTTAAATTCGTATATTTTTCGGAAAATCGATTAATGCAACCTTCAATTTCATACAAAATTCCGTTTTGAACACCTGAATGTATAGAATCTTTGGTATTCTGTCCTAAAATATTCTCAAAATCCTCAGAGATTTCAATTTTCGGTAATTTATCCGTAAAATGATTTAATGCTTTATATCTCATTTCCAAACCCGGTGCTATGCTTCCTCCCAAATATTCTTTTCCGGCATTCATAAAATCAACCGTAAGTGCCGTCCCCGCATCAAATACCAAAACGTTTCTATTCGGAAAAATATTGCCGGCAGCTATTATTCCCGCCAAACGATCTTTCCCTAATGTTTTTGGTGTTTCATATAAATTATTAATCGGAACAGGTGTTTCATCATTAAAAAAGATATAATTTTGAAACAAATCCCTAATCAAATTTCTCAATTTTTGATCTTCTTTTTTAACGGAAGAAAGTATAAAATTCTTAATTTCAGGATATTGCTGTTTTAGTTTTACAATTTCTTCCGATGTTTTTTCAGATTTCTCATTTTTAAATGATCGTTTATTTATAAGAATATTCTTATCGAAAACGGCCAATTTTGTAAATGAATTTCCTATATCCGTAATCAGATTCATAAACAGAAGAAATTGTTTTTTGAATTTTAAAACTGCGAAGATATAAAAAAGGCATTGACTTAAAAAAAATCAATGCCCTATTTTTAACATATTGCTTTTTCTAGTACATTAAATGCATTTTTGACTTGTTATTCCACCCGGCTTGATAGTCATAATCAACAAAATAAATTTTTAAATCTGCCTGATAATCATAATCCGTAAAAAATATTTTTTTATCCGCTTGATAATCATAATCGGTAAAATACCATTTTCCGTCATCATTTGCCTGATAATCGTATTTTACTTTATAAACTTTTAAATCTGCCTGATAATCATAATCGCAAACAAATACTTTTATATCTGCCTGATAATCATAATCGCAAACAAATACTTTTGTTCCTTTCCCGGATACATTAAAAACATTTTTTTCTGCAGGAATAGCAGAGCTGAATATCATCCAAGAAAAAAATAATATCAAAATGTAAATTTTCTTCATGATTAAAGATTTAGTGAATTATCTTTTTATATGATGCATAATATACGACAATTTCATAAATTAATATGTTAATTATTCATAAATTCTTCCAAAGTAAAGGTATTTTTTACTTTTACGCCTTTTTCTGTCATTTCCAAACTGCAACATTCATTATAAAGGTCGTGTTCAAAAAACAGTATTTGATTTTCGTTAATTGCTTCCCTAAAAAACCGTTCTTTATCTTTTAAGGTAATCAAGGGTTGTGTATCGTAACCCATAATATAAGGCATCGGAATATGTGCCGTTGAAGGAAATAAATCTGCTCCGAAAACAATCTTTTTATCCTTAAAAGTTATGTAAGGAATCATTTGTCCGACCGTGTGTCCGTTATAAATTTTCACTTCAATTCCGGGAATTATTTCACCCTCTTCTTTTATAAGATTAAGACAATTATGTTTCTGCAAAGGCAAGAAATTTTCAGGTAAAAATGATGCTTTTTCTCTTCTGTTCGGATTTACGGCCAAATCCCAATGTGTTTTACTGATGTGACAGGTTGCATTCGGAAAAGTGGGAACAAGTTCTCTATTATTATTATACTTAACTGCACCGCCGACATGATCAAAATGTAAATGTGTGAGGATAACATCCGTAATATCTTCAAAATTGAAACCGTTTTTCTTTAAAGATTTCTCTAAAGTATCATTTCCGTTCGGATAATAATAGGAGAAAAATTTTGCACTTTGTTTATCTCCCATACCGGTATCAATCAATATTTTACGATTATCAGTTTCAACTAACATACAACGCATGGCCCAATTTGCAAGGTTATTTTCATCGGCAGGATATAATTTTTGCCACAATACTTTCGGTACGACACCAAACATGGCTCCGCCGTCAAGTTTTAAATTTCCTGTTTCAATTTTATATAAATTCATGTATTTATTTTTAATATTTTAATATATTTGTTTAATCTGTATAAGTTTAACTTTTTAATCTTTATATTCATAATGGAGAAACAAATATATAACAATAATCTTAAAATAAATTACCGAATTGAAGGTGTCGGGAATTCCGTTGTTTTAATTCACGGTTTTTTGGAAACATCAGAAACTTGGTCAGATTTCAGCAAAGATTTATCGGCTAATTATCAGGTAATATCAATTGATTTACCCGGTCACGGGAAAAGCGAACTTTATGATGAACCTTTTACCATGTGCAAATATGCAGGAAGTATTTATGCTGTTTTAAATTTTGAAAACATCTCAAAAACAATTATTATCGGTCATTCATTTGGCGGATATGTTGCTCTGGCATTTGCCGAAAATTATCCGTTTATGCAAGCCGGATTATGTTTATTTCATTCTTCTCCTTTTGCCGACAGTAAAGAAAAGAAGAAAATACGACTTGAAACGATTGAACAAATAAAAACCGGAAATAAAAATATCATTTGTAAAAATCATTCAAAAGCCGTATACGGAGAAGATAATATTGACAATTTTAAAACTGAAATAAAAAAAGGTGAACTGATTGCGAAATCGATATCGGAAGAAGGTATTATTGCTTCAATATTATCAATGATGAACAGAAAAGACCGAAATTTTGTGTTAAATGAATATGAAGAACCTTTTTTATATATTCTGGGCAGAAAAGACCGATTCATCACTGAAAGCATTATTAATCAATTAGATATACCCAAGACAGGGAGATTTGAAATTTTAGAAAATTCGGGACACATGGGAATGACAGAGGAAAAAGAAAAATCATTAAAACTTATAAGAAACCTTTGCAGAGAGGTTTACGGTGAATAGTTATAAATCCTTAATAATTTGTTCAACCGTTCTGTCATCATTAGGCATAATATCCGGAGCAGGCTTGTACCCTTCTTTAACAAGCATGAATCGTTTGCAACGGTTTCGTCCTTTTTCACCGGCCGTGCAATATATTCGCATATAAATTTCCTGTGCTTTTTTACTTGCAAGCATTTCACCTTGAAAAAGAGGACAGGTTTCGGTTTTAGGACAATAATCTTTATTTTCTGACATTTGAACTAAATTATTTCTTTTTATTCTTCATTACAAATACCATACAAAAATTAACGAAACTTCTCACCGAGAATGAATTTATATCGTTTATCAAAATGTCCTTTTGCAATTTGAGCTAATTTTCTTTTCAAAAACTTTTTCCTTAAGGGGCTTACTTTATCCGTAAACAAAACACCGTCTAAATGATCGTATTCATGCTGTAAAATAACGGCAGCCAATCCTGTAAGTGTTTCTGTCACTGGTTCAAAATTTTCATTAACATATTTAATTTTAACACTTAAAAACCGTTCAACGTCTTCGTGAATATCAGGAATACTCAGACAACCTTCGGTTGTTTTCATTGTATCATCCGATTTTTCAAGAATATGTGCATTAATAAAAGTACGTTTAAAACCTTTCAATTCATGATGTTCTTCTGACATTGGTTCGGCATCTATAACAAACAAACGAATTGATTTTCCGATTTGCGGGGCTGCTAATCCGACACCGTCAGAACTGTACATGGTTTCATACATGTTTTCAATTAAATCCGATAAACCGGAATAATTTTCAGGAATGTCTTCAGCAACTTTTCTTAATACCGAAGATCCGATTATATGTACGGGAAATATCATTTTATATATTTTTAAATTCTAAATAAGATTGCAAAATAATAACGGCACTTATCTTATCCGTTAAAGCTTTATTTTGTCTGTTCTTTTTTTTCATTCCGCCTTCAATCATAGCCATTTTAGCCATTTTTGAAGTAAATCTTTCATCATAAGTATCGATCTTAATTTCGGGATATTTTTCAATTAACTTATTTATAAACGGATTAATAAATTGTAAAGATTGAGAACCTTCATTTTTTAAATTTACCGGATAACCTACAACGATTGTTTCAACATCTTCTTTCGATATGTAATCCGCTAAAAATAAAAATATATCCTTTGAATGCACTGTAGTTAAACCGTTTGCAATAATTTTCAAAGGATCCGTAACTGCAAGCCCAACTCTTTTTCTTCCGTAATCTATTGCTAATATTCTTCCCAAAACGTATAAAAATGCAAAAATAGGAAAATTTGTATCACAACATTATTTATTATGTTTTTTTTTAATTTCCGACTCAACTTTATTAACACAATAATCGGTATTTTTCAAAATTTCTTTACCCCAAAAACGCATGACCGTCCAACCCTCATTTTTTAATTGTAAATTTACTTCACGGTCTCTTTCAATATTACGTTCAATTTTTTTATACCAAAAATCTTGATTTGATTTAATTTCAAATTTTTTAGTTTCCCAATCTTTTCCGTGCCAAAATTCACTGTCACAGAAAATTACGATATTATATTTTCTTAAAACGAAATCCGGTTTCCCGAAAATTGTTTTAACATTTTTCCGGTATCGAAACCCTTTTTTCCATAGAGCTTTCCCGAGTGTTTTTTCAATTTTTGAGCCGGAAGATTTAACGGCTTGCATATTCCGCTTTCTTTGTTTCGGAGTATGACGGTCCATAAATTTAATTTATTTATTTTTTTTGAAATATTTTTTGATTGCTTCATTTCCTTTTTTAATAACAGGAATGGGCGGATAATTTATGGGATTATTTTGCAATAAAATACCGTCTTCATTAGCATCAAAATTTACCGGAAGATTTAAATTTAAAAGAAATATCGGTAAGAATTCAAGCGAATTATTTGATAAATCTAATTCTTTTAAATTTGTCAGTTCACTTATTTCAACAGGTAATATGTTAATGTTATTATTTGATAATGATAAAGTTTCTAATTCTGTAAGTTTATTTATTTTTTCGGGAAGCTTGCTGATATAATTCATTCCCAATTCAATATGCATCAGATTTCGAAGTTCAAATAATTCTTCGGGAATTTCGGTGATTTCATTATCCATCAACAGCAAAACTCTAAGCAGCTGTAATTCAATAATCAGCTTAGGGATTACAGTAATATTATTTCCTATAAGGTTTAGTTCCTGAAGATTAATAATACCCAAAATTTCAGGAAAAAACTTCCCTGATTTATTACCTGATAAATCTAATTTTCGTAATGTTTTCAATGAACTTATTTCATTCGGCAAGAATTTAATATTGTTATAATCAATTACTAAAGTCCTGATTTGCTTCAACTTCCCGATTGAGGGCGGAATTTCGGAAATATTATTAAAACCCAAGTTCAAAAATTCCAACTTTTTAATATCAAAAAGAGCATCGTTTATTTCGTTTACTTTATTTCCGTTTAAATATAATCGATATAACACGGGTAATTCGCATATTTCTTCAGGAATTTTCGAAAAATTATTATTACTTAAATCTAATTCCTGCAAATTACTTAACCCGACAAAATTTGCCGGTAAGTAATTCAATCCGCATTGGGATAAATTTAAATACGACAATTTCGAATAATTTTCAATGCAATCAGGAAGTTTTTTAAAATTATTTCTGCTTAAATTTAACTCTAACAGACTTTTGAAATCTTTAATTTCACACGGTAATTCTTTAATTTTATTTTCCGTTAAAATTAATGTTTCCAATTTTGTACATACAACAATTTCATTCGGAAAATTCTCAAAATTATTATAAGCTAAATTTAAAAATCTTAAATCTGTCAGGTTTTTTATTTCTTCAGGCAAATCAGCAATTGCATTTCCTTCCAATGATAATTCTTTTAAAGTCGAGATTTCCAAAATTGTTTTAGGAATCTCTTTCAAACCGGTATCCGTTATTTTTAATTTAACAATTTCATTCTTTTCATTTAATTGAAATCGTGCAATTTTATCGAAAACCCAACCGTCAATATTAAACTTACTGTTTTTAAAGGTTTTTCCGGTTTCTTTTTCTAATTTTGTAATATATTTATCAAATGTCGGCATTCTGATAATTTATAATAATAACAGTGTAAATATAAACATTTTATAATGAACTATAAATATTCTGCAATAGTTTTCTTAATATTTTTTTTTACATTTCCCATAAAGGCTCAGGATTATAAGGGAAAAATAAAAAAACTGGAAACCGAAATAATTAAACTTGAAACAAAAAAAGATTCTTTAAATTCAGCGGTAAAAAACTTAAAATTATCAATTTTGCATGATAAATTAGAGAAAATCGGTTTACCGAAATACGAAAAAGATGTTGAAATAGTGAATCATCCGGCTTTAATCTTATCGTATAATGAAAAACACGAACAAGCCAATTGGGTTGCTCACATCATCAGTAAAGAAATTTCCGGCAAAGGGTTCAGCAGAACCAACGATTTTCGACCGGATCCGTTGGTAAAAACCGGTTCAACGGAAGAAAAAGATTTTTTTATTAAAACCATGAACCCTGACAGCACTTTTAATTATGACGGATTTGGATACGACCGCGGACATTTGGCACCTTCTGCCGATTTTCGATGGAATAAAGATGCTATGAGCGAATCGTATTTTTATTCAAATATGTCACCTCAATTGCCCGAATTTAACAGAGGTATTTGGGCAAGTACCGAAAGTTTTTTGAGAGAATATGTTGCCGAAAACAATCATGATTTATATGTTGTAACCGGCGGTATTTTAACTGATGATTTACTTAAATCAGAAAGAAGTATTCATAAAGTAAGTATTCCTAAATATTTCTATAAAATTGCTGCCGACCTTGAAGAAGATACACTCGAAGGAATTGCCTTTATTATACCTAACAAAGGCAGCGATTATCCGGTAATCAGTTTTGCAGTTCCGATTGATTCCGTTGAAAAAATAACAAACATTAATTTTTTTGCTTCTCTTCCCGACAGTGTTCAGGATAAATTTGAAAAAACTGTTGATATTAAACATTGGCAAACCAAGAACAGGAAAAATAATCATAAACCGATAAACAGAAATAAACTGCCGAAAGATGCAATTAATACGGTAATGGCTCGCTCCTATTATGATAATAAAGCAAAAGTTTGCGGAACGGTGGTGGAAGTTCATGAAACAAAAACCGGTAATTATTTTTTAAATTTTGATCAGGATTTTCCGGAACAACTTTTTTGGTGTACTGTTTGGAAAGACAATATTGTAAACTTCAGTTATAATCCTGAAAAATATCTGATAAATAAAAAAATATGTGTAAACGGAACCGTTAAAAAGAAATACGGGAAACCTTCTATGAGTATTTATAATGAGAAACAAATTACGCTTTATACGGATGAAATGATGATGAAGAAATAGGATGCAGGGTGCAGGATTCAGGGTGCAAGGTGCAGGATTCAGGGTGCAAGGTGCAGGATGCAAGGTGCAGGGTGCAGGGTGCAGGGTGTTTTATAACAGTAATTCAAATTATAATGGAAAGAGTCTATAAAAAAGCAGCAGAAATTATTAAAAATGCAGATGCGTTAATTTTCACTGCCGGTGCCGGTATGGGAGTTGATTCCGGACTTCCTGATTTCAGAGGGAACAAAGGATTTTGGAATGAATATCCTGCCATTTCACATCTCGGAATTTCATTTGCCGAAATGGCAAATCCTCGTTGGTTTGAGGAAAACCCGAAATTAGCCTGGGCATTTTACGGTCACCGCTTTAACTTGTACAAAAAAACGATTCCGCATAAAGGATTTAACACCCTTTTAAAGTGGGGGGAACAAAAAGAAAACGGTTATTTTGTTTATACATCAAATGTAGACGGTCATTTTCAAAAAGCCGGTTTTGAAAACAGTAAAATTGAAGAAGTCCACGGTTCAATAAATTATTTACAATGCAGTATTCCGTGTAATTCAGAAATTACTGACGGAGGAGACCTTCAAATATCAATTAATAATGAAAAATTTGAAGCTCTGGAACCCATGCCTGTTTGCCCGAAATGCGGTGCAATTTCACGCCCTAACATCTTAATGTTCGGAGATTGGAATTGGCTGTCGAATCGTTCAGCAGAACAAAGTTCTCGTTTTGATCATTGGCTCATTCATTTAAAAAAGCAAAACCTGAAACCTGTTATTATTGAAATCGGTGCAGGAAAAGCCGTGGCTACCGTAAGAATGAAATCGGAACGATTGGCCGGTGAATTTGAAACACATTTGATTCGGATTAATCCGAGAGATTATCACATCCCGTCATATATAAAAGGTATAGAAATTGACACAGAGGCTCTTGAAGGAATTATTAATATTGATAATGAGATGAGAAACGGTTAGTGGTTGGCTGTTTGCTGTTAGCTGTTGGCGGTTGGCCTTTGGCTTTTGGCTGTTAGCTGTTGGCTTTTGATTGTTGGCTGAGTAAACAAATATTAAATTGTATTTTATGAAAATTAAAACTTCCGAATTTGTAATCAGTAATACCGAATTAAAAAAATGTCCGAAACCGGATAAGCCGGAATATGCATTTATCGGTCGTTCAAATGTCGGAAAATCATCTTTAATAAATATGCTTACGGGCAGAAAACAATTGGCAAAAATTTCCGGCAAACCGGGAAAAACTCGATTAATAAATCATTTTATAATTAACGAACAATGGTTTTTGGTCGATTTACCCGGATACGGCTATGCCAAAGTTTCTAAACAAGAACGAAACATCTGGAAAGGATTTATAAAAGATTATATCTTGAAGCGTGAAAATTTGATGAATTTGTTTGTATTAATTGATTCTCGTCATAAACCTCAAAAGAATGATTTGGAATTTATGCAACATCTCGGTGAAAACAGTGTTCCTTTTGTAATTATTTTCACAAAAGTCGATAAATTAACTAAAAAACAACTGAAAGAAAATATAGCTCACTATACATCCGAATTGCTGAAAACCTGGGAAGAAATTCCAAAATATTTTATCAGTTCCGCTGTTGATAAGTCCGGACAAAAAGAAATTTTAGATTTCATTTCAGAAACAAATATGTTGTTTCAAAAATAAAAATTCACCCTTAATGAATGAGAAATTACATCTATTATCTGAAAGGATAATATTATATATATTTGATTTAGAAAGCTTTATTAAATCGATTGAAATAAAAAACCATAATCCGGAGTTTTATCAAACGATCTCCGAAAAAATAAAAGATTTAAGTATTTCTGCAAATGAATTAGTACGTAAAAATTCAAGAAACAAAACAATTTTTTTAAAAAATATTCAAGAAACTTCCGATTTATTATTAACAAATTTAAAAAAATTGAAATGTCCTGATGACTTTATAAATGAAAAAGCAGATTTACTTGCAAGGACATTTATTATTTGGGAACATTCAGGTAATTTACTTTCTTTAAATAATATTGCATAAATAAAAACACCCCGCCTTAGGGCGAGGTGAAAATTATTTCATACCTGCAAGAGAGTTTTTTTATTTAATATCAATTCAATATTTTCTTTATTTTAAGGTATATAATGATTAATAATATACCAATTTTTTATACCGTCAGATTGTAACATATATGATTCAGCCGGAGCATTAATTATTGCCGGGGCTGACCTTCCGTCAATTAAATCTGAGCCGTCAGGTGCAACAGCAATACTTTTACCTTCACTGGAAGCATTTTTAACTACAATAACCCTATTCTTATTTCCTGAAGCAGACGGAATAATTATTTTATCAACTTGAGCATCAGTGATTACTAAAGTATAAACCCTTTCACCATCCGGATCCGTATTAAAATTATAATTCACAGCCGTTTCTTTTAACAGATTTTTTAACTGATTATCAACCGTATAATCAATAATATACCAGATTGTTTCTCCGGTATTTTTGTCAACTCCTGCTTGAAATGTATATGTTTCACCTTCTTCGACAATTAAAGGCTGTTCAGAAACACCTTCAATAATATCAGGATTTATTGTTGAAACATTAACTGTCTGCCCCTGCGGTCTGTTATTTTTCACCTTAATAATTCTGCTTTCATTTCCCTCAACCTTAGGCAATTGAATATTCATTTTACCTTCTGATGTTTTTACAATTAAAGTTCCGATATTATCATCATCCTGAAAAGGAAAATCATTCTCATAAGTGATTAAAACAATAGGCGGTACATATGTAGCCGGAAAAGTTACCAAATTATTAACATTTTCCCAATTTGTGGAACCTCCTGCTCCGGTTGTTAATACTTCATTAATATTTCCTCTTGTTGTCGGCATTTCAATTGTATTTCCGCCTCTGTTAAATCTTAAGTTCCCGTTTAAATTAACGGATTCAGCTCCCGGAGAGAAATCACCGTAGATAAGTGCCCCGTTAAAATCAGAAGCATTGTTTGAAATGTATAATTTATTACTTCCCGCTTCAAGAATGCCTGCATTGTTTCCGATAAAAATATTTCCCGTACTTCCTGAAGCAGATGCATTACTTCCTGTATTGTTTCCGATATAAACATTATTATTACCGGTTATATTCGTTATTCCGGAATTTTTTCCGATAAAAATATTATCAATCCCGGAAGAAGTGTTGATTCCGGCTTGGTAACCGATAAATGAATTTTGCGGAGTCATATGCATATATTTGTAAGTACTGCCTTTTGCAGTGGCATAACGTCCTACGGCAAAGCCTCCCGATACACCTTTGGCTAAACCGTCTGTAAATACTCGTGTACTGTCAATATCCGTAAAAAAATTATAGGTTTGTGTTCCCTTAGCCGTTGCATAGCGACCTACGGCAAAACCGCCGGATACACCTTTAGTACCGGTTCCGTCCGTATAAACCCTTGTACTGTCAAAATCCGTATAAAAAGATTTTTTAACATAAGTTTTTCCTTTTGCAGTGGCATAACGCCCTACTGCAAAACCGCCGGATGTAACGGCACTGCCGGAAGTATAAATGCGTGTGCTGTCAGGTGTTATCACTAATAAAGCCGTATCTTGATATGCTTTTCCTCCTTTAGCCGTGGCATAGCGACCCACGGCAAAACCGCCGGATACACCTTTGGCTCCTTGAATAAAATTAAACTTTGTCAATTGAGGTGTAATAACCATCAAAGGATATCCGTCCTTATCTTGTATTTCAAATAATGTATCACTGAGATTCTCCGCTTTGATAACTAATTTCTTTTTCGGTGTATTTGTACCGATTCCGACATTGTATGCCGTATTCGACAAATACACATTATTATTTGTTCTGGTCCATATTCCTGCATTTGTTGATAAATCAATCCAGCCCGGTTTATCAAAGGAATTTTTTCCGTACAAAAAGAAACTGCCGAAATCCGTATCATAAATTAAAAGCCCGGGGATTGCACTAACTAAGTTACGCTGAGCAGTTGTCATTCTGGGAATCAACAAACCTTTGTCCGTTGATTTTATTTCAAGCATGGCTGAGGCATCGGGATTTCCTTCTTTATCAGAGATTAATACTTGTGAAATAACAGAATTATTAAAGCCTATTAAAAGCAAAAAAATAACTGTGAGTTTTTTAAGATTCTTTTTCATGATTTCAAAATTTTTGATTTATTGCAATAATACGACATATTATAATAAAAGACATCTTAATCTTAATTTATTTGATAAAAGTTCGGATTCTTAGGATAAAAAACACCCCGCCTTGCGGCGAGGTGAAATTTTGAAAAAAAATTACACAAAAAAATTGCACTCCTGCAAGTGTTTAATTATTTGTTATTTTAATGTCCGAAAATTGTAATAAACAATCTCTGCTGTTTCTCTATGGTTTATAAACTACAAAACTAAATATTGCATCTGTTAAAGTTCCTGAAGTATTCCTAATATTGACAAGTAAATGGCTGTTTACACTTCCCGCATTTGCAATTAAAGTCCCTCCGGAATTAATTGTTATATTTGTTATATAATTTGTATAAAAATAATTTTCTCCGGTAATCGTTATTTCATAGGTTCCTGTTGCTGTTTTATTTACTGAGATATTACTTGTACCGGTATTAATTGTTCCATCTGAAGCAATATTTCCGTATGCAATAGGAACTAAATTAGCAGTTCCCGTTTGTTCTCGATTAAGTTCTCCGCCGTTTGTTCCATCCGTCAAATTAAGATTACCTGTATTTATATTTACATTTCCGTTAAAATAACCTGACCATTCAACACCGTTATTATCTTTATAAGCTAAAAATGCACTATTCCCTCCGTCATTTTTTGCTCCTATTACGGCAGCGCTGTTATTATAATCAAGAAAACTGTAACCCGCAACACCGGACGTAAAGTTATTACCGTAAAAACTATATCCTTTAACAGCTGCATCTACACCATCAACAGCCCAACTTGCTCCTCCGTTTGCAGCACCTGAAGCACCGGTTCTGTGTCCGTATATTGAAGCTTTATCTCTTCCATAATCACCATTTAATCTGTAAACATATAATTTACTGTTTGAATCAGTATTTCCGATTCCCACATTCCCTGACACAGCAGAAAGTATATCATTACCGGAAACTGTCCAATCACCGTCATCTATATCAGAAGCATCCTTCCAACTTACATTCCCCCCTCCGTCTGTAACCATTACTTGGTTCACAGTGCCGTCGGCAGAAGGAAAAGTATATGCATCATTTACATTTAAGTGGCTGAAGATTTTTACGCTGTCATTTGCAAAATCACCCCAAATTAAGGGAGTTGATGTATTTGAATTATCAATGAATAACTTATCTGAACCGGTTTCATTATAACCGGCTTGATTTCCTATAAATACATTATAATTACCGGTTACATTATTATATCCGGATTGATAACCGATTATTGTATTGTAATCACCTTCGGCATATATTTCATTTCCGCCGTTATAGGCTCCTTTCATTACATCTTTTCCGATAAGAATATTTGCATTCATTTCTTTGCTGTACATAGCTGCTTCATGCCCGATAATAACATTTGATACGGAGGCATTATTGTTATTATATTCACCTTGGCCTGCATCATTTCCGATTATTACATTCCAATATCCGTTTGACTGATAGTCCCCTGAATTTACACCAATAAATACATTTTTTATTGCTGTTGTACTATAAGCACCCGCTCCGTCACCTATGAATGTATTTTCACCGCCGTTATTGTTGAACCCTGTAGATCTTCCTAAATAAGTATTTGAATTTGCATCTGTATTACTGTATCCGGCACTTTCTCCGATAAATGTATTACTGTTACTGGCCGTATTACTATATCCGCTTCTATAACCTAAAAAAGTATTTAATGAACCGCTTGTATTTGAAATACCGCATTGATCACCTATAAAAACATTTGAATAAGAGTCATCGTTATTTAAGCCGGCAGTATTTCCGATAAATACATTACTAAATCCCGTAGTATTATTTAAACCGGCGTTGTTGCCCAAAAAAACATTATTTGATCCGTAAATCCAATTAGAATTATCACCGGTATTATTTAAACCTGCTTGATTTCCTAAAAAAACATTATTTCGTCCGAGCGTATTAGAAAAACCGCTTCGGTATCCTAAAAAAACATTATCAGATCCGACGGTATTGTTATTTCCCGTTTCATTTCCCAAAAAAACATTTCTGCTGCCGTCGGTTAAATGATTTCCGGCTTGTTCTCCTATTATTACATTAAAATCACCCGTAACACTTCCCGAAAGAGTCCCTTCTCCGGCTTTATGACCGATAAAAATATTATCAATTGCATTATCCATATATGTTCCTGCGTTGGCACCCAACACAACATTTCGTTCATTTGTTCCCGTTAACGTTTCAATCCCTGCTCCTGCTTGATTTCCGAGATAAACATTATCATCACCTGCATAATGATAATTCCCCGAAAATTGCCCCATAAATATATTATTATTCCCGGATACAGCATGCCAAGCTGCACCGTCACCGATAATTGTATTATTATCAGAGGAAATCAAATCATGCCCTGCAAAATCACCCAAAATTACATTTGAACTCCCTGTTGTTATGCTATCTCCGGATTGTCTTCCGATAAAAATATTAAATCTTCCGTTTGTAACATTTTCTCCCGCAAAATCACCAATAAAAACATTTGCAATACCTGAAGTATCATCAACTCCGGCATTATTTCCTATAAAGACATTGGAATAACCTGTTGTAATAGCTTTTCCTGTTTGTAATCCGATAAAAACATTATTCTCACCGCTTCCGCCTGTAGCAGTATTAGGTCCTTGCCCGGATTCAAATCCCATATAAATATTATTTTCACCGGATTTGTGATATTGTCCTGCAAATTCTCCCATAAAAATATTGTGTATGGAAGTTGTATCGGAATAACCGGCATTTGAACCTATAAAAATATTACTTCCTGCCGTTGTATTTTCATGTCCTGCTTGATAGCCTATAAATACATTATCAGCACCTGTCGTATTATTATAACCGGCTTCATATCCGAGAAAAACATTTCGAGACCCGGCAAATCCGCTACCACCGACATTACTGTATCCTGCTTTATTTCCCATAAAGACATTATCTCTTCCAAGTTCATTACTGTAACCGGTTAAATGACCTACAAATGTATTTCGGTATCCTTTTGTATTTGAAAAAGCACTTTGGTATCCGAAAAATAAATTATATTTTCCTGAATCACCTACTGCTAACGAATTTGTTTTTAATCCTGCTTGATGTCCGATAAAATAATTCTCATAGGTCATATGCATATAGGTATCTGCGCCGCCTTTCGCTGTTGCATAACGCCCTACGGCAAAGCCGCCGGATACACCTTTGGTACCGCTGCCGTCGGTATAAACACGGGTACTGTCAATTCCCGTATAAAAATATTTCTTAACATAGGGTGCCTTTCCTTTTGCCGTGGCATAACGACCGACTGCAAATCCGCCGGATGTAACTGCACTGCCTGAAGTATATACGCGTGTACTGT